>CAZKQE010000213.1:0-5312 GCA_964554725.1 uncultured bacterium | reverse complement strand
GGCGGCCAGCCGCAGGGCGGCGGCGCCGGCGATGGCGAGCGGCGGGAGCCACCACCACGGCACGAGGGCGACGGCGGCGACGAGCACGCCGAGCGCCGCGACCGCGAGCCATGCCACGCGCGTCGCGGCGGCCCACGCGAGGTGCCGCGCGAGCGCCGCCGGCGCGATCGGGAGCGCCAGCCACTCCGGTCCGGCCGGTCCCCGGCGCAGGCGCCGGGCGTGGTCGGAGGCGGTCCGGGCGACGCCCAGGGCGGCGAGCGCCAGCCACGCGGCGGCGATCACGCCCAGCGCGGCGGCGGGCCCGCGCTCGCGCACCAGGCCGTCGAGCGGCACCCGCACCTGCCAGAACAGGAACCCGGCGATGAGCAGCGCCAGCGCCGCCAGTTCGACCCGCAGGCGCGGGTCGAGCTGCGCCAGCCGGCGTCGCAGCAGGGCGCGTTCGAGCCGGCGGAAGGCCGGGGGGCGGGTCGGATGCGGGCGGGACATGGGAGGGCACGATTGTAGCCGACCCGCGCGGGGCCGGGATAGGCCGCCGGCGTCCCTTTGCGCGGGCCCGGCCCCGGTGTCACCATCGTGCCACCATGAGCCGCCCGGCGCCGGTGGTGTTCTCGCCCGAGTACGAGTGCGACATCGGCGCGCACGTGTTCCCGACCGCGAAGTACCGCCTGGTGCGGGACGGGCTGATCGCGGCCGGCGTGCTGGCGGCCGCCGACGTGATGTGCCCGGAACCGGCGTCGCGCGAGGACCTGCTGCTCGTCCACACGCCGGAGTACCTCGACGACCTCATGGCGCTGCGCTGGACCCCGCGCACCCGCCTGTCCGAGCTGCCGCTCACGGCGCAGATCGTGCGCGCCTACGTGCTCGCCGCCGGCGGCACCACGCTCGCCGCGCGCGGCGCCCTCGCCGCCGGCATCGCCGTGCACCTCGGCGGCGGCTTCCACCACGCCTACGCCGACCTCGCCTCGGGATTCTGCTACGTCAACGACCTGGCGGTCGCGGTGGAGGTCCTGCGGCGCGACGGGCTCCTCCGGCGCGCGGCGGTGGTGGACCTCGACCTCCACCAGGGGAACGGCACCGCGCACCTGTTCCGCGACGACCCGGCGGTGTTCACCTTCTCGATCCATCAGGAGCATCTCTACCCGGTCAAGGAGCGCAGCGACCTCGACATCGGGCTCGAGAACGGCGCCGGCGACGAGGAGTTCCACCGCCAGCTCGCCGGCGCGTTGCCGCGCGTGTGGGAGCATCGCCCCGACCTGGTCCTCTACCAGGCCGGCGCCGACCCGTTCGAGGACGACCAGCTCGGCGCGCTGCGGCTCACCCTGGCGGGGCTGATCGAGCGCGACCGCCTGGTGCTCGAGGGCTGCGCCGCCCGCCGCATCCCGGTGGTGGTCACGCTCGGCGGCGGCTACGCGCGGCGGGTGAGCGACACGGTGCGCATCCACCAGAACACCTGCGAGCTGGCGCTGCGGCTGGCGGCGGGGTGCGCGGGCGATCGTGCGCCCGGCGGCGGCGGGCGATGATCCGCGCCTGGCACGCCGACGCGGAGGGCGCGCGCGAGCTGCCGCCGGAGGAGGCGGTGCGGCGGGTCCTCGCCGGCGCGGGGGCGGCGTGGATCGACCTCGAGGCGGTGGACGAGCCCGCGGCCCGCGCACTGCTCGCGCCGCTCGGGATCCACCCGGTGGCGATCGAGGACGTCGTCGCGCAGGTCAACCGGCCCAAGGTGGACGACTACGGCGCCTACCTCTACCTCGCGGTCCACTCCGCGCGCTGGGAGCCGGGCGACCGTCCGAGCCTGCGCGAGATCGACTTCCTGGTCGGCGAGCGGTTCCTGGTCTCCTACCACGACCATCCCACGCGCTCGGTGACCGCCGCACGCGAGCTGCTGGGGCGGCGCCCGGAGCTGCTGGCGCGCGGGCCAGCGTCGCTGCTCCACTTCCTGCTCGACGTGCTCGTGGACCACTACCTGCCGATCACCGAGGAGATCGCCGGCGAGATCGACGGGCTCGAGGAGACGCTGTTCGGCCCGCCCGGGCCGGGGCTGAACGAATCCATCCTGCGGCTCAAGCGCGGCCTGTCGGCGATGCGACGCATCGTCGGCCCGCAGCGCGACACCGTGCTGGCGCTGACGCGCGACGAGTTCCGCGCGATCCCGGCGGAGGTGCGTCCCTACCTGCGCGACGTCTACGACCGCCTGGCGCGGGTCCACGACCTGCTGGACTCGTTCCGCGACGAGGTCGCCACCCTGCTCGAGCTGCACGTGGCGGTGACCTCGAACCGCCTCAACGGCGTCATCAAGGTGCTCACGGTGATCGCCACCGTGATGCTCCCGCTCACGGTGGTCACCGGCTACTACGGGATGAACTTCCGGCTGCCGGAGTTCGAGTGGTCGTGGGGTTGGCTCTACGCGCTGGGGCTGCTCGTGGCGACCGGCGTCGGCACCTGGTGGTACCTGCGCGCGCGGCGCTGGGACTGAACCGGACCACGGCGCCCGTCCCGTCCGTCCGGCGGACGAAGGCGGGGCCGGATCCCGCGGCACGACGGCCTGGCGCGGGCTGGAAGGGCCCACGCTGAGATCCGGTCCCCGCACGTCCCGTCCCGCCGTGGCCGGGTCGCGGCCGGGCGGCGTTCGAGCGCACACGACGACAGGTCGAAAGCAGGGGGGACCGGGGTGGGGACCGGTGCCAGCGTTAGGAGGGGGGGCCTCCCTGTTGCCCAGGCGTCCGAGAGGGAATCACTTCGGGCCAGTGAATCGGACGCCGCACAGCTCCTTCGCCGCGAGGCCCTCCCGCGGATCGTCGGACTCACCTCGCTCGTGAAGTCCTGCGACCGCCTTCAGGCAGGCCCCGTGCAGCGAACGGGGCCCCGGCTCGGGTGCGAAAGCTCCTTGCCAAGGAGGTCTTTCTGCCCAGCTGCACGAGGATTCTCCGTCCGGTGCGCGGGGCTGTCAACCTCCGAGTCCCGCCGTCCGGGAAGTGACGTTCCGACGCGCGTTTCCGGAGCGGGGCGGGCGCCGCCCCGCGCTCAGCGGGAGCCGCCGGCCTTGCGGGCGGGCGGCCCGGCGCGGCCGCGGGCCGGCCCCAGCACCTCGAGCGAGGCGTCGTCGAAGTAGACGCGGCCCTCCGCCGGCGCGTTGTAGAGCAGCCACGCCCACACCTGGTAGGCGTCGTCGGGGACGTCCATCTCCATCTCGAGCTTCGTCCACTCGGTCGTGTTCCCGAGCTGCCGCGGCGCGCCGATGTCCTCGTCCTGCTTGAGGGTCGTGCAGTAGAGCTTGATGTACGCGTGGCTCATCAGGCTGTCGCACTTCACCCAGCCCGTGAGCCGCAGGCGCTTGCCGGCGACCGAGCGGTTGCCGATCAGCTGGGCGACGCCCGCGCGCGTCTTCACCATCCCGGTGGTGCCGCCCGAGAAGCGGATCGAGGCCTTGCCCGAGCGCACGACCACCGTGTCGCGCTCGGCGCGCATCTCGTCGTACGGCGGCATCGAGTACTCCCAGTCGTTTCCGTTGCCCTCGAAGCCCGGGTCCTTGAGCAGGTTGACGCCGACCGGCAGCGGCGGCGGCGGCAGGGCGGTCTCGGCGGTGAGCGAGAGGTCGTCGAAGAACACCTGCCCGGTGCCGAAGATGCCGCAGCGCACGATGATGAGGTTGGTCGAGGGCGGGATGTAGACGCGCACCTGGCGGCGCACCCAGTCGGTCTCCTCCTCGGAGAAGTACTCGCGCCGGGCCCCGAGGTAGACGTAGGGATCGTCCATCATCAGGATGCCGAGGCGGGACATCGCGGTATCCCGCGGGACGTTCCACAGCCTCATCATCTTGCCGACCGTGTCGCGGTAGGCCTGCACCAGGATGTAGCCGCGACCCTGCACGCCGTTGCTGCGGGTCCACGCCGTCAGCACCACGTCCTTGTCCCACAGCTCGGGGCCCACGACGATCGTCTGGCTCCAGTTGTGCCAGAGCGGGATCATCGTGCTGACGTTCGCGACCCCGACCGCGTAGCGCCCGCCGTGCGCCACCGCGGTGTCACGGCCGAAGAACACGGTCGGCAGCGTGCTCCAGGACGTGTCCCAGCCCGCCGGCATCCACGCATGGTCCGCGCGCGTGGTCTCGAAGCCGGGGTTGGCGAGCAGGTTGGGGCCGGGGGCGGCGACGGCGGCCGCGGCGCCGACGGAGAGCGCGAGGGCGATGCACGGGAGCAGTCGACGCACCATGAGGCTCGGTCCTTTCGGAGAGGGAGCGGGGGAGTTCGGCCCTGCGCGGCGCAAGCGAGCGAAAAGTATCGGCAGCGGGGCGGAGGAGGGTCAAGCGGATTCTCCCCGGTTGCGGCGCTTTCGGGCCGCCGGTAGATTGCGGCGCCCGCCTCAGTTGTCCGGCCTTTGTCCCGTCCACGGGAGCCGAACGTGTCCCAGTGGTTCTACACCTCCGATCTGCACGGGCAGGGCGCGCTCTACGAGCAGCTGCTCGCCATCGTCGCCGCCCACCGGCCGCGCGCGGTGCTCATCGGCGGTGACCTCGCGCCCCACGCGGGCGGCGCCGACGGCGTCGCCCACCAGCGCGTGTTCCTCGAGGGGTTCCTGGTCGAGTTCGCGCGCCGCCTGCGCGAGGCGTCCCCCGCCTCGGACCTGCTGCTCCTGATGGGCAACGACGACTGGGCCGCCAACCACGACTGCCTCGAGCGGCACGACGGGGCGCTGTGGCGCGCGATCCACGACCGGGTGGTCGAGGTGGACGGCGTGGCGGTGGCGGGCCTCTCGTGGGTGCCGATCACGCCGTTCGCGCTCAAGGACTGGGAGCGCTGGGACGACGGCGAGCCCGAGACGCCGGCGCGGCTCGACGGCTGGGTGAGCGGCCCCGGCGGGGTCGTCCCCCACCGTTTCGATCCGGCGCGGCGCGAGCCGACGATCGCCGCGGCGCTCGCCGACCTCGCCCGCCGCTCGCGCGCCGCCGCGACCGTCTACGTGCTCCACTCGCCGCCGCGCGGCACCGGCTGCGACATGATCGGCGCCGGGGCGCACGTCGGCTCGCGGGCGATCCGCGCCTTCATCGAACGCGAGCAGCCGCCGCTGGTGCTCTCGGGGCACATCCACGAGTCGCCGCGCGTGTCGTCCTCGTTCCGCGACGCGATCGGCGCCACGGCGGTGGTGAACCCGGGCCAGTTCGGCACCCAGCGGCTGTGCGGTGTGTGGCTCGACCCCGCGGACCCGGCCGCGAGCCTGCGCCACACCGTCCGGTCGTAGGCGGCGTGCGCGGCGGCCCGCGCTGTTGTTGGCAAGACTAAGTGACCGCTTTTGACACGACTATCTGTCCGCTTTCC
>CAZKQE010000212.1:0-5328 GCA_964554725.1 uncultured bacterium | reverse complement strand
GGCGGCGCTGGCGGCGTCGGTCGCGTTGCTCGTCGCGAGCGCCGCGCTCGCGGTGATCGTCGCCCCGCGCGAGGCCGCCGTCTCCGGCGAGGGCTATGCGACGCTGGCCGACGCCCTGCTCGACGAGCGGGACCATGAGCTGGCCGGCGCCGGCCACGAACCGGAGCCGTCCGGCGGCGCCGCGGGCGACAGCGCGAGCGGCATGTGAACGGCACCCGCGGGCTGGTCATCGCCATCGCCGCCGCGCTCATCGTCGGCTGCTCGCTGGGAGTGGTGGGGGGCGTCCTCCTGATGCGGGTGGTGGTCCCCCCGCCGCACCGCGGGTTCGCGTTCGACCGGGACGGGCCGCCGCCGCCGATCGGCGCGCGCGACCCGCGCGGCCCCGAGGGGGCGCGTCACCGGGAGCGCATGATCTCCCACCTCGAGCGCGAGCTCGACCTGACGCCGGCGCAACGCGAGCGGGTGATCGCCCAGCTCGACCGGGCGCGCGAGGCGCACGCCGCGGTGCGCGAGAGCATGCAGGTGTGGCTGGACCGCGAGCTGACGCCGGCCCAGCGCGAGCGATGGAAGCAGGTGGAAGCGAAGTTCGAGCGGTCGCGACGCGGCCCCGGTCGGCACGGGGGGCGGCGGCACGACCGGGACTGAGGTCCCGGGCCCTGGGGAAGGAGCGGAACCATGAAGCGCAGAGTGTGGATGGTCGGAGCGACGATGGTGATGATCGGGGCGCTGGTCGGCACGGCGCTCGCGGAGGAGCCGCCGGTGCCGCCCGCGGGCGGCGCGGCGGACCGGACGCCCGCGGCGGGCGGTCTCGAGGCGCCGCAGCCGCTCGAGGACATGGACGGGCTCGACCTGCTGCTGGCGGCGCACGGGCGCGGCGGCCGCGGGCCGGGGGGCGGGATGGGACCGGGCCGGAACGGCGGTCGGCGGATGGACGGCGAGGGCGGCGCGGCGCTCCGCGAGCGGCTCCAGCTCTCGGACGACCAGCGGTCGAAGCTGGCGGACATCCACGACCGGCGCCAGCGCGCCGCGATCCCGGTGCAGGCCGACCTGAAGGTCGCCTCGCTCGACCTGCGCAAGCTGATGCGCGCCGACCGGCCCGACGCGCGCGCGATCGACGCCCAGATCGACCGCATCGCGTCGCTCAGGGCCACGCTGCAGAAGGCCCACGTGGCCGGCATGATGGAGGCGCGGACGGTCCTCACGCCCGCCCAGCGGAAGCTGATGCGCGAGCACCACGAGGGGATGCGCGGCCGGCACCGGCCGGGTGGCCCGGGGATGCGCGGGATGCACGGCGGCGGGATGCACGGCGGCCCGGGGGCGCACGAGGGCGCCGGCGTCCACGGCGGACACGACGGGGGGACGTCGCTTCGCTAGGCGGCAGCGCGCCGGATCCGGGCGGCCGGGACGGAACGCGAACGCGGCGCGGGGGAGGGCCCCCGCGCCGCGTCGTCGTCGTGGCGGGACTAGGGGTTCAGCTGGTAGGAGATCGCCGCCCGCACGGTGAACGAGTTGGCGCCGTCCACGATCCCGAACCAGGTCTCGCCCAGCAGGTCGGTCCGCGCGCCGAGCGGGGTGGCGATGCCGCCGCCGAGGTCGAGTCCCAGCTCGTTCGAGGTGGCCTCGACCGTGTAGGCCGGGTTGCCGAACTGCGGCGGGACGTTGACCTCCGCCTTGAGGAAGTGGACGCCGAGCCCGGTGCCGAGGAAGGGACGGATCTTCGGGTTCGCGGTCTCGAAGTGGTACTTGGCGCGCACGCCGAGGGCGATGTCGCGCACCGAGGTCTTGGTGCCGAGGAACTGGTCCGACTGGCTCCACCAGTCGAGCCGCGACTCGAGGCCGATGTGGGGGGTCACGGTGCCGTGGTCGGCGAACACGCCGATGCCGAAGGTGGTGCCGAGGTTCTCGGGATCGACGAACCCGATCGCCACGCCGACGCGCTTGAGGCCGACATCCGACTGCGCGTGGGCCGCCGGGATCGCCAGCGCCAGGGTGGCCAGCAGGGACAGCAGGGTGATGCGCTTCATGAGCCCTCCGATATCGTGGGAGTGGGGGTCCCCCGGGGTTATCGGCCGGTCCCGGGCCCGGCTCCACCCGCCCGAGAGAGGGCTCCCGGGGCGTCCGGGCGCGCCGCGAGCGGGCCGCGTCGCCTTGACGCCCGCCCGCGCGCTCGCCTAGTGTCCGGCCCCGAACGTTCCCCGACCCGGCAGGCGCCCCTCGATCCCTGATGGCCTTCTCGTTCCAGCTCGAAGCCCGGGATCCAGCGACGGCGGCCCGCGCGGGGCGGTTCACGACCCGACACGGCGAGGTGCTGACCCCGGCGTTCATGCCGGTCGGGACCGCCGGCTCGGTCAAGACGCTGACGCCCGACGACCTGCGCGCCGCGGGCGCCGACATCCTGCTCGCGAACACGTATCACCTGTACCTGCGGCCCGGGGTGGAGACGGTGCGCCGGATGGGCGGCCTGCACGGGTTCATGGGCTGGCCCGGGGCGATCCTCACCGACAGCGGCGGGTTCCAGGTGATGAGCCTGTCCGAGCTGCGCACGGTGAGCGACGCGGGGGTGGAGTTCCGGTCGCATCTCGACGGCAGCCGGCACCTGCTGACGCCCGAGGACGCGGTGCGGATCCAGGACGGGCTCGGCACCGACATCGCGATGTCGTTCGACGAGCTGGTGCGGATGCCGGCCGAGGCCGCGGCGGTGCGCGAGGCGGTGGACCGGACGGTGATGTGGGCGGGGCGGGGGTTCGCGGAGCGCGAACGGCTGCGCGGCGAGGGTGGCGGGACGATGGCGCTGTTCGGCATCGTCCAGGGCGGCACCGACCCGGCGGAGCGGGCGCGGTGCTTCGCCGGACTCGGCGCGCACGCGTTCGACGGCTGGGCGCTGGGCGGGCTGTGGGTGGGCGAGGGACGCTCGCTCGGCCTCGAGATGGTGGAGCACGACTGCGCGATGTTCCCGGCCGACCGGCCGCGCTATCTCATGGGGGTGGGGCATCCGGTGGACCTGGTGGAGGCGGTGGGCCGCGGGGTGGACATGTTCGACTGCGTGCTGCCGACGCGCAACGCCCGGCGCGGGACGGTGTTCATCTCGACCGGGAGGCTGGTGGTGAAGAACGCGGCCTACGCCGAGGACCGGCGGCCGCTCGATCCGGAGTGCGACTGCTACACCTGCCGGCGGTTCACCCGGGCCTACCTGCGGCACCTGTTTGCCGCCGGGGAGCTGCTCGGCATGCGGCTCGCCTCGCTGCACGCGGTGCACCAGATGGTGGCGCTCGCGCGCGCGGCGCGGGCGGCGGTGATCGAGGGTCGCTACGCGGCGTTCCGCGCGGCGTTCCTCGAGCGGTTCCGGAGCGGGGCCACGCTGGCCCCGGCCGGATCCGAACGGACGACGACGTGACCTCAACCACGGAGATCCTCGACCATGTGGAGTGACGCGCTGGCGCAGACCGGCGGCGGGGCGGGCGGACAGGCCAACCCGGGCCTCGGCATGCTGCTCACGCTGCTGCAGTTCGTACCCATCTTCCTCATCCTCTACTTCCTGCTCATCCGGCCGCAGCAGCAGCAGAAGAAGAAGCTCGAGGCGATGCTCAAGGCGCTGAAGAAGGGCGACCGGGTGCTCACGACCGGCGGCATCTACGGCACCGTGCTGGGCGTGGACGAGGGCAAGGCGGTGCTGCGCATCGCCGAGGGGCAGAAGGAGGACATCAAGGTCGAGTTCGCGAAGAGCGCGATCGTCCAGGTCCTGGCCGAGGGCACGCACTGATGGCGGTGCGCCCGGTCCGCCTCTACGGGGACCCGGTCCTGCGCGGCAAGGCGCTGCCGGTCGCCGCGGTGGACGACACCGTGCGCGAGCTGATCGCCGACATGCACGAGACCATGCACGCCTACCACGGCGTCGGCCTGGCGGCGAACCAGGTCGGCGTGCTCCAGCGCGTGCTGGTGGTGGACGTGCCGGCGGACGACGAGCGCCGGATCCGGCTCTCGCTGGTCAACCCGGTGCTCGACCAGCGCGCGGGCGCGGAGTCGGGCGAGGAGGGGTGCCTGTCCATCCCCGGCATCTACGACGAGGTGCGGCGGGCGAAGCGGGTGCGCGTGCGCGCGCTCGACGAGCAGGGCCGGCCGGTCGAGCTGGTGGCCGAGGGGTATCTGGCGCGGGCGCTCCAGCACGAGGTGGACCACCTCGACGGCGTGCTGTTCGTGGACCGGCTGTCGCTGCTCAAGCGCGGGTTCCTGCGGCCGCAGCTCGAGGCGATCGCGCGCGGCGAGCTGCCGGACGACGGGCGCCGCGGCGCCGCGGGGAGCGGGGCGTGAGCCGGCCGCGGGTGGTCTTCATGGGCACCCCGGAGTTCGCGGTGCCGTCGCTGCGCGCGGTCGCCGCGCGCTGCGACGTGGCCGCGGTGGTGACGCGCCCCGACCGGCCGCGCGGGCGCGGCAAGGTGATGTCGCCCTCGCCGGTCGCGCTCGCGGCGGAGGCGCTCGGGCTCCCGGTGCTGAAGCCCGCGAGCGTCAACGCCCCCGAGTCGCGCGCCTCGCTCGCCGGGATGGTCGCCGACCTGTTCGCGGTGGTGGCGTTCGGCGCCATCCTGTCGCCGGCGCTGCTCGCGGTGCCGCGGCTCGGCGCGCTCAACCTGCACGCCTCGCTGCTCCCCGACTACCGTGGCGCGGCGCCGGTGCAGCGGGCGCTGTGGGACGGCCGGTCCGGGAGCGGTGTGACGACGATGTGGATCGATGAGGGCCTCGACACCGGCGACCTGGCCCTCCAGCGCTGGGTCCCGATCGAGCCCGCGGACGACGCCGGCACGCTCGCGACGCGGCTGGCCGAGATCGGCGGCCCGCTGCTGGCGGAGACGCTGCTGCTCGCCCACCGGGGCGAGGCCCCGCGCCGGCCGCAGGACCCGGCCGGCGGCTCGTACGCCGGCAAGCTCGGCAAGCGCGACGGCATCGTGGACTTCGCCCACGACGCCGCGACGGTGTGGCACCGGCAGCGCGCCGTGACCCCGTGGCCGGGTGCGGCCACCGCGTTCCGCGAACGCCACCTGCTGCTGGTCCGCACCGAGCCCGCGCACCGGCTGCCGCTGGCGGTGGCGCCGGGGACGGTGGTGGAGTGCGCAGCGGACGGGGTGGTGGTGGCCTGCGCGCCGGGGGCGCTGCGGCTCGTCACCGTGCGTCCCGAGGGGCGCGGGGACCTGGCCGCCGCCGAGTGGGCGCGCGGCGCGCGCATCGCGCCCGGCGACCGGCTGAGCGTCGAGAAGGAGGCGCACGCGTGAACCGCGGACCGCGGTCCCCGGGCGGCGGCGGTCCGCGCCGCCGCGACCCGGGCCGCCGGCGTCC
>CAZKQE010000211.1:0-5340 GCA_964554725.1 uncultured bacterium | reverse complement strand
GCAGGCGGGTTCCCCGGCGGCGTGGGCAGGCGGGCGCGGCCTCGCGGTGCGGCGTGGGGGAGCCCCGAGCCTAGGCCCGCGCGCGGCGCGCCGCCAGCGGGAATCGCGCGCCCCCGTCGGGGGGCGGCGGCGCTACTCCGAGCGCCAGATCGAGAAGGTGAACCGGGTGCCGGCCAGCGAGTTCCGCCCGGTGAGGACGTGCTCGGCGCCGAACACCAGGTCGAGCGGGTCGCCGAGCAGCACCAGCCCGACCCCGCCGGTCACGTAGCGCGACTCGGCGCCCGCCGGGTCGAAGGTGGCGTCCACCACCGGCATGCGCGGCGTGCCGACGCCGGACAGCTCGCCGCGGATCATCACGTGGCCCATCAGGGTGAGCCCGGCCTCGAGCGAGAACGGCACCTCGACGTTGCGTCCCGAGCGGGCGCGGTATCCCGTCTCGCCGCTCAGGTAGAGCGCCCCGAGGCCGCGCCCGACGGCGAGACGGGCCCCGCCGTCCACCCTGCCCGATCCCAGGGCCGGGGCATGGGAGACGTCGTAGCCGGTCGGGATCTTGGCCTCGGCGCTCGCGGACACCACGAGCGGCGACGCCAGCAGGCGGCGCTTGAGCTGCACGGTCACGTCGGAGAGTCCCGAGTTCTCCACCACCTGGCCGTAGCCGCGGGCGCGCGCCCGCTCGATCGCGGTGGCGGCGGTCACCGTCCACGCGTCCGTGAGCCCGTACTCGGCGTAGAGACGCACCGCCTGGTTGCGGTAGTCGCCGCGCGAGGGGAAGCCGCCGCGCGGCGGCAGGTAGTCCACGCGGTTCGCGTCGAGGTCGAAGCGCTGGCGCGTCTCCCACTGCTCGATGCCGAGCTTCAGGAACCAGCCGCCCGCGGGCTGCGTCCAGGCGCCGGCGAGCGCCTGCGGCGCGGCGCCGGCGAGCAGCGAGGCGGCGAACATCGTGACCAGGGACGCTCTCAGAGGGACCTCCTGACCCGCCGGCGGCTCGGGTCGTCCGGGGTGCGGTGCGGTCGCAGCGGCGTACGGCGGCGCGGACGTCGCGTGACCCGGCGCGCCGCGGCCGCGCTTTGCTTCGGCTCCGCCGGGCGTCTAGGCTAGCGCATCATGCCCTCCCCGCGTCAGCGCCCCCGCGCCCTCCCGTCCCCGCCGCGCCGCGCCGCCGGGCGGGTGCCCCGGGCGCGCGGGCTGGTCCTGCGGCCCCCGGTCTCGGTCGGGGAGAGCGTGCCGCGGCGGGAGGGGCGCGACAAGGTGACCGGCGCGGCGACCTACCTCGACGACCTGGTGGTCCCGGGCGTGCTCCACGGTCGCACCGTGCGCTCGTCCGTGCCGCGCGGGCGCATCCGCCGGGTCACGCTCGACCCCGCGTTCGACTGGAGCGGCGTCACCGTCGCCGACCATCGCGACATCCCGGGCGAGAACGTGGTCGCGCTGATCGCGGGGGACCAGCCGCTGCTGGCCGCGGACGAGATCCGTCACGCCGAGGAGCCGGTGCTGCTGGTCGCCCACGAGGACCCCGAGCGCGCCGAGGCGGCGCGCCGCGCGGTGACGATCGAGGTCGAGCCGCTCGAGCCGGTGCTCACGGTCGAGGCCGCGCTGGAGCGCGCGGCGGTGATCCACGGCGACGACAACGTCATGAAGGAGATCCTGATCGAACGCGGCGACGTCGCGCGCGGGTTCGCGGAGGCCGACCTGGTGGTCGAGGCGACCTATCGCACCGGGCACCAGGAGCAGCTCTACATCGAGACCAACGCCATGATGGCCGAGCGCACCCCGGAGGGCGGTCTGGTCGTGCGCGGGTCGCTCCAGTGCCCCTACTACGTCCACAAGGCGATCGTGCGCGCGTTCGCGCTCCCGCCCGGGCGTGTGCGGGTCGTCCAGACGGTCACCGGCGGCGGGTTCGGGGGCAAGGAGGAGTACCCCTCGATGATCGGCGGCCACGCCGCGCTGCTGGCGTGGAAGAGCGGCCGACCGGTGAAGATCGTCTACGACCGGCTCGAGGACATCGCCGCGACCACCAAGCGGCATCCGATGGTGGCGCACGTGCGCACCGGCGTGCGGAAGGACGGCACGCTGGTCGCCCACGAGATGGACCTGGTGATGGACGGCGGCGCCTACGTCACGCTCTCGCCGGTCGTGCTCTCGCGCGGCGCGATCCACGCCGGCGGCGCCTACCGCTGGCCGAACGTGCGGATCCGCGCGCGCGCGGTCGCCACGAACACGCCGCCCAACGGGGCGTTCCGCGGCTTCGGCGCGCCGCAGACGCTGTTCGCGACCGAGTGTCACATGGACCTCATCGCCGGCCGGCTGGGGATGGACCCGGTCGCGTTCCGCCGCCGCAACGCGGTGCGCATCGGCGACGTGACCCCGACCGGGCAGGTCCTGCGCGAGAGCGTGGGCGCGGTTGCGGTGCTCGACCGGACCGCGGACATGGCCGACTGGCGGCTCCGCCGGGCGCGCTACGCGCGGGAGAACGCGGCCGCCGACCGGCTCGAGCGCGGCGGCGGTGTGGCGCCCGGCGGCCGGCGGCGGCGGCGCGGGATCGGCATCTCGCTGGTGCTCCACGGCGCCGGGTTCACCGGCAGCGGCGAGGTGATGCTCGACTCGCGCGCGGCGATCGACCTCACCCCGGCCGGGCGGCCGCGCATCCTGACGGCGAACACCGAGATCGGCCAGGGCACGATCACCGCGTTCTCGCAGCTGGTCGGGGACGCGCTCGGCGTGCCGGTGGACTTCGTCGAGGTCGAACGCTCGGACACCGACCGGGTGCCCGACAGCGGCCCCACGGTCGCCTCGCGCACCGTCATGGTGGTGGGCGGGCTGCTCGAGAGGTGCGCCGGCGCCATGCGCGAGCGGCTCGAGCTGTTCGCCGAGCGGCCGATCGAGAGCGCCACCGACTTCACGCGCGTGGCGCGCGCGTTCCTGCGCGAGCGCGGGCCCCTGCGGGTCGAGCGCCGCTACCAGAAGCCGCCGGAGATCGAGTGGGACGACGCGACCTACCGGGGCGACGCCTACGCGGTGTTCTCGTACGCCGCCTGCGCGGTGGACCTCGAGGTGGACCTCGACACCGGCGAGACCTTCGTCCGCGAGGTGGCGACCGCGCAGGACATCGGCCGCGCGATCCATCCGGTGCTCGCCGAGGGCCAGGTCGAGGGCGGCACGGTGCAGGGGCTCGGCTACGCCCTGCTCGAGGAGGTGCGCTGGAAGGACGGCGGGGTGTGGAACCATCAGCTCACGAACTACATCATCCCGACCGCGGTGGACACGCCGCCGCTCCGCGTCGCGTTCGTGGACGACCCCTACTCGCTCGGCCCGCGCGGCGCCAAGGGCGTCGGCGAGCTGCCGATGGACGCGCCCGCGCCGGCGGTGGTCGCGGCGATCGCGCACGCGACCGGCCTGCGCATGAGCGAGATCCCGGTGACGCCCGAGCGCCTGCTGGCGGCGCTGCGCGAGCGGGAGCGGTCGTGAACGCCGCGCGGGCGGACGCGACCCGGGCCTGGGATGCCGCCCGGCTGCGCGACGAGGGCTTCGAGGGATTCCACGCCGCCGCGGCGCTGCGGCGCTCCGGCTGCCTCGAGGTCCCGGTCGAGCGCGGCGTCTACATCGTGGTGCGCGACACGGACGAAGCGCCGGCGTTCATGGCGCGCAGCGTCGGCGGCCGCTACCGGCAGCAGGACCCGACCGAGAAGGTGGAGGCGCTGCAGGCGCGCTGGGTGCCGGGCGCGCGGCTGCTCTACGTCGGCCGTGCCGCCGGGCCCGGCGTCCGCTCGCTCCTCCAGCAGCGGGTCAAGCGCCTGCTGCGCTTCGGGCAGGGCCGGGCGATCGCGCATCGGGGCGGCCGGTTCGTGTGGCAGCTCGCCGACCATGCGTCGTTGCGGATCGCGTGGCGGACGACGCCCGACGGGGAGCCGGCCGCGGTGGAGGCGGCGCTGCTCGCGGACTTCGTCCGGCTCCACGGGGCGCCGCCGTTCGCGAACGAGGGCGCGGAGGACGGGGCATGAGCCGCCGCGTGACGCTCGGTTTCACGGTGAACGGCCGCCGGCGCCGCGTCTCCGTGCCGCCGATGAAGCGCCTGCTCGACGTGCTGCGCGAGGACTGCCGGCTGCCCGGCACCAAGGAGGGCTGCGGCGAGGGCGAGTGCGGGGCCTGCACCGTGCTGATCGACGGGCGCAGCGTGAACTCGTGCCTGGTCCCGGCCGTGCAGGCGGAGGGCGCACGCATCCTGACCGTCGAGGGGCTGGCGGACGGTCCCGCCCTGTCGGCGCTGCAGCGCGCGTTCATCGAGCTGGGCGGCGCCCAGTGCGGCATCTGCACGCCCGGGATCCTCATCTCGGCCCACGAGCTGCTGCGCCGCTCGCCCGGCCGCGTGCCCGGCGACGCCGAGGTCCGCGAGGCGCTGGCCGGGAACCTGTGCCGCTGCACCGGCTACCAGCTCATCGTCGATTCGGTGCTGGCGGCGGCCCGCGCGCTGGCGAGGCGGCCATGAGCGTCGCCGGGGTGCAGCGCGGCAACCGCCTGGTCGGGGCGTCGCTCCGGCGCAAGGAGGATCCGCGCCTGCTGCGCGGCCGCGGCACCTTCGTCGACGACGTCCGCCGCGCGGGGATGCTGCATGCGGCCTTCGCCCGCAGCGACCTGCCGCACGCCCGCATCGGGGCCGTCGACCTCGCCGGCGCCCGCGCCACGGCCGGCGTCGTCGCGGCCTTCGCGGCGGCCGACCTGTCGGCGCTCCTCCGGCCTCTCGTGGCGCGCTGCAGCTCGCCCGGCTACCAGGAGGCCGAGGTGCCGATCCTGGCGCGGGACAAGGTGGTGTTCGCCGGCCAGCCGGTCGCGATCATCGTCGCCGAGACGCGCCATGCCGCCGAGGACGGCGCCGAGCGCGTCGTCGTCGAGTATGACCCGCTTCCCCCGGTGCTCGATCTCGATGCCGCCGACCGGCCCGGCACGACGCCCGTCCATCCCTCCGTGCCCGACAACCTCTACAACCATTTCCACCTCGTGGCGGGCGACATCGCGGGCGCGTTCGCCGCCGCCGACCTCGTCGTCGAGCTCGAGCTGCGCAATGGCCGATGCGCGGCCGTCGCCCTCGAGGCGCGCGCCATCCTGGCCGAGTGGGACGGCATGACCGGGGAAGCGACGATCTGGGCCTCGCACCAAGCGCCGCATTTGTTCCGGACCGGCCTGTCGCAGGCGCTCGGGCTGCGCGAGTCGGCCATCCGCGTGATCTCGCCCGATGTCGGCGGCGGCTTCGGCTGCAAGCTCATCGTCTATCCCGAGGACGTGGCGACCGTCGCCGCCGCGCGGCTGGTCGGGCGGCCGGTGAAATGGGCAAGCGACCGGCGCGAG
>CAZKQE010000210.1:0-5344 GCA_964554725.1 uncultured bacterium | reverse complement strand
AACCCGCCGACCGCACGCAGCAGCCACTCGGCGATCTACGACCCGCCGCGCGACCGCATCCTGGTGTTCGGCGGGTACACGGGCCCGCGGGTGAACGACCTGTGGGAGCTGACCCTGGGCGATGACCCGACCTGGACGCAGCTGACGCCGAACGGCACGCCGCCGAGCGCCCGCAACCTCCACACCGCCGTCTACGACGGCGTGCGCGACCGGATGCTCGTGTTCGGCGGCTACTCGAGCACGTACCACAACGATCTCTGGCAGCTGAGCCTCTCCGGCACGCCGACCTGGACCCCGTTGACGCCGGCGGGGCCGCTGCCCCCCACCCGTCGCCAGCACACCGCGATCATCGACCCGATCCGGGACCGCATGATCATCACCGGCGGGCTGGGGTCCACCGGGCAGCTCGGCGACGTGTGGGCCCTGCCGCTCGCCGGCGCGCCCGCCTGGACCCAGCTCCTCCCGGGCGGCACCTCGCCGCTCCCCAACGACTCCCACAGCGCGATCTACGACCCGACCGGGGACCGCATGGTGGTGTTCGGCGGCATCGCCCCGATGCTGTTCCGCAACGACGCGTGGGCGCTCTCGCTGGCGGGCCTCCCGGTCTGGTCGTTCCTCTCGGTCTCCGGAGCGCAGCCCGCCGGGCGCATCCTCCACGGCGCGATCCTCGACGTGCCCCGTCAGCGGATGGTGGTCTTCGGCGGCCACCGCGGCGTGAGCGAGCTCAACGACACCTGGACGCTGGCGCTCGCCGGACCGCCGTCGTGGACCGCGATCTCGCCGGTCGAGTCGCAGCCGACCGCGCCCGCCCCGTCGTTCCTGCTCGCCCAGGGCATCCCCGCCTCGCTCTACCTGGGCCAGTCCTTCACGGTCACGCTCTCGGTGCGCAACGACGGGCTCGCCAGCGACGACGGGCGCATCGTGGTCGGGCTGCCGGCGTTCACCGGTCCGGGCGACGGCGCGCGCGTGTCGGCCCCGGCCGGGGACGACGCGCCGGGCTTCCGCACCTTCCCGGCGGGAGCGGCGATCGAGGACCGGGACTGCGCCCCGGCGACCGCGTCCCACCTGATCGCGGAGTACGCCGACGGCGACTGGGCCGCGCTCGGGGCCGAGACGAACACGCTGGCGCTCACCGTGGAGCCGGCGGCGCTCGGGGAGTTCACGGTCGAGATCCGCGCCACCCTGCGCACCGCGGGCGCGACCGGGTGCGCGTGGGTCAACGGGGTCCCGACCGGCGGGGTCGGTGCGACCGACGCGCTCGGCTGGTCGGTGCGGCGTTTCACGGTGCTCGTGAATCCGGCGCCGCCGCCAGGCCCGGCCCCGGGCGGACGGTCGCTCCACTCCGCGATCCACGACCCGCCGCGCGGGCGCATGGTGGTGTTCGGCGGCGACGCCGCGCCGCTCAGCAACGAGACCTGGGCACTCACGCTCGGGGAGCCGCCCCTGTGGTCGCTGGTGGTCCCGGCCGGCACGCCGCCCGCGGCACGGCGGGGACACAGCGCGGTCTACGACGCGCTCCGCGAGCGGCTGCTGGTCTTCGGCGGGACGGACGGCGTGACCCGCTACGGCGACGTGTGGGCGCTCTCCCTCGCGGGCGCACCGGCATGGCAGCAGCTCACGCCCGCCGGTGCCGGTCCGTCACCGCGAGCCGAGCACGTGGCGGTCTTCGACGCGACCCGGGACCGGATGGTGGTGTTCGGCGGCTCGACCGGTCTCGCGCTGCTCAACGACGTGTGGACGCTCGACCTGGCCGGGACACCGACCTGGACGCAGGTGGTCCCCGCGGGCGGCGCCCCCGCCTCCCGCTCCGGCCACCGCGCCGTGCTCGATCCGCTCCGCGACCGGCTGCTCGTCTACGGCGGGACCAGCAGCGCCGGCTCCGAGGGGGACCTGTGGGCCCTGTCGCTGGATCCGGCACCCGCCTGGACCCTGCTCCTGCCGCGGGTCCCCGGGGTCGGGCCCGAGCCGCGGACCGGGCAGACGATGACCCTCGACGCCGCGCGCGACCGGCTGTGGTTCACGGGTGGGCTGCTCGGCTCCGTCCGGACGAACGACGTCTGGAGCCTGTCGCTGGGTGGCCTCGTCTGGCGCGAGCACGCGACCTGGGGGACGGCGATGTCGGCCCGGCACTCCCATTCGGCGGTCCTCGAGCCCGCCGCCGACCGTCTGGTGCTGTTCGGGGGCTGGGACGCCGTGGGGTTCAGCAACGCGACCTGGCTGCTGTCGCTGGCCGAGCCGCCGACCTGGCAGCCGCTCGGGTCGCCGCCGCCGCCGCCCCCGCCGACCCTGCCGCTCCCGACCTTCGCGGCCCCGGTGGCGCCCAGCCTCGCCAGCATCGTCCTGGGACAGAGCTTCACCGTCACCCTGGTCGCGCGCAACGACGGTTCCGGGAGCGACGACGGTCGGCTGGTGGTCTCGTTCCCCACCCTCACCCAGGCCGAGGATGCGGGGCGGGTGAGCGGTGTTGCGAGCGGCGACAGCCCGGGCTACCTCGAGCACCCGGCCGGTGGGACGCTCGAGGACGCCTCCTGCCAGCCGGCCGCGGTGCCGTACCTGGTCGCGGAGTACCGGGACGACGACTGGCGCGCGTTCGGCACCGAGACGAACTCGATCACGCTCACCGTGCAGCCGCGCGAGACCGGGACCTTCGTCTTCGACGTGAGGAGCACGATGCGCAGGCGCGACGGGGCTCCCTGCGAGATCGTGAACGGCCTGCCGGCCGGCGGACAGGAGGGGCTCACGGACGCGCAGGGATGGCCGGTGCGCCGGTTCTCGGTCACCGTGGTGCCGATGCCCACGGCCGTGCAGCCGGTGTTCACGGCACCGGTGGCCCCGGTCCCCGCGACGATCTCCCTCGGACAGAGTTTCACGCTCTCCCTCTCGGTCCGGAACGACGGTGCGGCCGGGAACGACGGTCGCATCGTGGTCGGTCTGCCGAACCTCACCCTGGTCACGGACGTCCAGCACGTCAGCAGCACGTCGAGCGGGGATGCACCCGGATACCGGGAGTTCCCGGCCGGGACCGCCCTCATCAACACGACCTGCCAGTCCGTGACCGCGTCCTACCTGGTGGTCGAGTACGCAGACTCCGACTGGGCCCCGCTGGGCGCGGAGACGAACGCCCTGGCGGTGACCGTGACGCCGCAGGCCACCGGTTCGTTCGTGGTCGAGGTGCGCAGCACGATCCGCACCGCGGGGGGCGGATCGTGCGCCTACGTGAACGCCGTCCCGGCGGAGGGTCAGGCGGGCCCGCCGGACCAGCAGGGCTGGGAGGTGCGACGCTTCACCGTGAACGTGCTGGCGTCCCCGCCCGACCCCTCGTTCTCGGGTGCGGTGGTGACGAGCCCGGTCTCCAACGTCACGCTGGGCGGGAGCATCTCCATCACGGCGAATGTGGTCAACCTCGGCGCCGCCTCCGATGACGGGCGCATCAGCATCTCGTTCCCGGCCCTGACCGGGCCCGGCGACGCGGCCTACGCGAGCAGCACGAGCTCGGGGGACAGCCCGGGTTACCGTGAGTACCCGGCCGGGCATGGCATCCTGCGCTCGGACTGCACGCCGATGACCGCCGGCTACCTGACGGTCGAGTACGCCGACGCCGCCTGGCAGGGCGGGGGCGGCGAGACCAACGGGTTCGTCGTGACCGTGGTGCCGCAGGCGATCGGGACCTTCCCGATCCTGATCCGCTCCACGATGCGGATCACCGGCGCCGGTCCCTGCGACTACGTGAACGACGTTCCCGCGCAGGGTGTGCCGGGGACGGACCAGCAGGGCTGGGCGGTGCACGTGATCACGATCACCGTCGACCCGGTCCCGGGCCCGGTGCCGGCGTTCACCGCGCCGGTCGCCGGCATCCCGGCCACCCTCCCGCTGGGGGAGAGCTTCCGGGTCTCGGCCACGGTCGTGAACAACGGCGCGGCGACCGACGACGGTCGCATCACGGTCGGGTTCCGGGGCCTGGTCGGACCTTCCGACGGGTCGTGGGTGGCGAGCGCCTCCGCGGGCGACGCGCCGGGCTTCCAGGTGCGGCTGCCGGGGTCGGTGATCGCGAATACGATCTGCCAGCCGATCGGCGCCGGGTACCTGGCGGCCGAGTACGTGGATGCCGCGTGGGCGACCGGCGAGGTGAACACCTTCTCGCTCGTCGTGCAGCCGCCGGCCGCCGGCCCGTTCGTGGTCGAGGTGCGCAGCACGATGCGGAACGCCGCCCCGTCGTCGGGGCCGTGCCTGTACGTCAATGCGCAGCCCGCGAACGGCACCGGCGGGTCCCTCGATCAGCAGGGCTGGGCGGTGAGGCGCTTCACGGTGAACGTCGTCGCCCCGCCCGAGCCGCTGCCGCCGCCCACCGCGACCTGGTCGCTGATCGGGCCCCCGAGCGGCGGGCCGAGCCCGCGCGGCGGGGCCTCGGCGGTCTACCATCCGGGGCGCCAGGCGCTGCTCCTCTACGGCGGCGCCGATCCCATCTACCAGTCCGATGTGTGGTCGCTCCCGCTCGCCACCGGCGCGGGGTGGGGCCCGATCACGCCCGGCGGCCCGGTGCCGCTGCGGCGGACGCTCCACTCGATGATCCTCAACCCGATCGAGGACCAGCTCGTCATCTTCGCCGGCATCTACGACGACTACCTGAACGACATGACGGTGCTGACGCTGAGCGGCGTGCCGTGGTGGTTCCCCAACCCGGGCAGCGGCACGCGCCCGAGCGCGCGCGGGGGGCACACCGGCACCTACGACCCGCTCCGTCACCGCATGCTGGTGTTCGGCGGCTTCGACGGTGGCCTGCGGAACGACGTGTGGGAGTACGCGCCGCCCGGGACCGGTGTCTGGCGGCCGCTCTCCCCGCAGGGTCCGGCGCCGCCCGGCCGCGCGCAGCACGCCGCGGTCTACGACCCCGTGCGCGACCGCGTGCTGGTGTTCGGCGGCGACGGCGGCACCTTCCTCGGCGACCTGTGGGCGCTGAACCTCGCCGGCGCGCCGGCGTGGCAGGCGCTGAGCCCGACCGGCACGCCGCCGAGCCCGCGGCGCGAGCACTCGCTCGTCTACGACCCGGTCGCCGACCGCGTCATCCTCTACGGCGGGTTCGACGGCGCCCGGCGGGGCGACGTGTGGGCGCTCTCGCTCGCGGGCACGCCGGCATGGAGCCGGATCTACTCGACCACGGTCTCGCCCGCGAACCGTGCGGGGCACGCGGCGATCTACGACCCGCCGCGGCGGCGCATGGTGATCTTCGGCGGCGACCTGGGCCCCGGCGAGTGGAGCCGCGAGGTGTGGGCGCTCGGGTTCGACCTGGTGACCCCGGTGGCGCTGTCGCTGGCGGGGGTGGAGGCGACGCCGGAGCGGGTGCGGC
>CAZKQE010000209.1:0-5347 GCA_964554725.1 uncultured bacterium | reverse complement strand
CTCCAGCCGCCCGCGGCCGAGGTGCGCGAGTACGACCTGCCGGTGGCGCAGGACCTGCCGCACGACGTGGCGGTGGACGCGACCGGACGGGTGCTCATCACCGGCATGTTCTCGCACGTCGTGCTGACGCTCGACCCCGAGCGGGGCGAGTTCGACCAGGTCCCGATCCCGGTCGAGGGCGCCAACCCGCGCGCGATCGAGCTCGACGCGGCGGGGAACTGGTGGGTGCTGCTCGGGCGCCCGATGCGGATCGCGCGCTACGAACCGGGGGCCGCGCGCTGGCGCACCTGGGCGATCGGCATGTACCCGCACAGCGTCGCGGTCAGCCCGGACGGCGGCACGGTGTGGTTCAACGGCCACTTCACACGCGACCCCGAGTGGATCGGCCGCCTCGACACGCGCACGGACAGCGTCACCACCTTCGCGGTCCCGCGGCACCCGGAGCTGGCCGGCGCCGGCGGCCCGATCCCCTACGAGCAGCGGCTGGCCCCGGACGGATCGGTGTGGATGTCGGAGCTGCAGGGGAACCGCATCGTGCGGTTGGACCCGGCCGGCGGCCGCGTCTCGACCTGGACCCTGCCGGTGCCGTGGAGCGGTCCGCGCCGCTTCGACGTGGCCCGCGACGGCGCGCTGTGGATCCCCGCCTACGCGAACAACCAGCTGCTCCGCTTCGACCCGGGGAGCGGGCGGTTCACCGCGTTCGACCTCCCGGTCGCCGACGCGCTCCCCTACGTCGCGCGCGTGGACCCGGGCGACGGGCGGGTGTGGATCGGCACCGCCGCGGCCGACGCCGTGTTCCGGTTCGACCCGCGCGCCGGACGCTTCGAGACCTTCCCGCTGCCGACGCGAGGCGCCACCGTGCGCCACCTCGCGGTGGACGCACGGACCGGGGACGTGTGGCTGGCGTATGGGGCCTCGCCCGCGCTCCATCCCGCGCGGGTCGCGCGGCTGCGGCTCCGCGACCCGCGCCCGCCGGAGCGCTGAGGGGGCGGCCGCACCGGCGCCCGCCGGTCAGCCGGCCTGGCGGCGCCGCTCGGAACGCATCGCCAGCACCGCCGGGACGGCCAGCAGCGAGAGCAGCGCCATGGCGACGAACGCCCCCGCGTAGCCGAAGCGCGGGATGAGCCGCCCGACCGCGAACCCCGCCCACGACTCGCAGCCGTTGGTCGCCGCCATGAAGGCGCTGAACTGGGTGGCGCCGAGCCGCGGGTCGGTGAGGTCCATGAACAGCGCGTAGGAGGCGGCGACGAACAGGCCGATGCCGAAGTAGACGGCGCCGAGCAGGACCAGCACCGTGAGGTGGCCGCCGCCGGCGGCCGCCGACAGCGCCAGGATGAGCGCCGCGATCAGCCCCAGCGCCGCCAGCACCGTGCCGCGCCGGTGGCGGTCGCTGAGCGGGCCGCCGATCAGGCCGCCCACGAGCATCGCCGAGACCACCGGCAGGGCGAGGAAGGCGCCGACCTCCGCCTGGGCGAGACCGCGGTCGATGAGGAACGGCCCGGCGACCGCGCCCACCGCCTCGAACCCGGCGCCGGCGAGCAGCGCGAACGCCAGCCCGAGCCAGGTGCGCCGGGCGCGGAACGCCGCGAGCAGCGTCGCCGCCAGGCCGCGGACCGCCGCCGCGAACGGCGGCGCCGCGCGCCGCGCGCCGGGCGCCGGGGCGTCGGGATGGGCGGCGGCCGCGCGCTCGTCGGCGAACAGCACCAGCGCCAGCGAGCACCAGATCGCCGCCACCAGCGCCACGATGACCGGACCGGTGCCGGCCTGCGCGCTCACGACCAGCGTGACGCCGCCGAACAGCGAGCGGCCGAGCAGCATCCCCGCCTGCATCCAGCCGTTCACCGCGCCGCGCTCGCCGGCGCGCGTGACCGCGATCGTGAGCGTGTCGATCGCGACGTCCTGGGTGGCGGCGGCGACCGCGTGCACCATCAGCGCGACGGCGACCCACCCGATGTCGGCCCGCAGGTCGAGCCCGAGCAGCGGCAGCAGCGCCAGCCCCATGACGACCTGCGCCAGCACGATCCACGAGCGCGCGGTGCCCCCGCGGGCCCGCCACGCGTCGATCAGCGGCGCCCACAGGAACTTGAGGGTCCACGGGAGCACCAGCGCCGCCGACAGCGCGGTGATGGTCTCGATCGGGACGCCCGCCGCGCGCAGCCGGGTCGGCAGGTACCACCAGATGAAGCCGATCGGCGCGCCCTCGCTGAGGTAGAGGGCGGCGAACAGGAGTCGGCGTCGCCACGGGGTCGCCAGCATGCTCATCGCCGGCACGCTACCACGCGGCCGCGCCGGAGGGGCGCGGGCCTCAGTCGCCGGTGCTGACGATCCCGCCGTTGGGCAGGAACACGGCTCCGGTGTGGCCGTCCGAGAACCCGCTGGCGCCGGTGATGCGCGACTGCCATGTGTTGCTGCCGCCGCCGCCGGAGCGCGCGGCGAGCGCCGACAGGTCCCACAGCGGCGGCCCGCCCTCGTAGCCCGCCAGCCCGCGCGCGGTGATGAAGTAGCGGCCGGGCGCCACCGGCCCGGTGATCCCCTGCAGCGCGATGAGGTCGGCCGGCGGCAGGTCGCGGCCGTTCACGAACACGCCGGTGTTGCCGGCGGACGCGTCGGCGCGCAGGGTGCCCCCCAGCTCGAGCCCGGGGGCGATGAAGCCCGAGGTCGGATGGCCCTTCGCGCCCCACGCGCCCAGCACCGGGTCGTACCAGTAGTCGGCGTCGGGGATGCGGATGCGGTAGGACTGTTCCGTGCGCGCCAGCTCGGCCTCGCTGAGCCGGTGTCCGTTGATCACCACGTTACGCACCGACTCACCGCCGGCGGCGCCGGGCGCCGTGGCGTCGCCGGCGGCGCGTCGGAACGCGAGCCGCTGCGAGCCGTCGGGGCCCGAGAGCTCGAGCACGAGGCGGTCGCCGTCCCCGGTCGCGACCACGCGCATCGCGCCGTCCGCGGGCCCGATCGTGCCGGCGAAACCGCGTCCGGCGCGGCGGGCCGCGAGGGGCAGCGTCTCGCTGCCGTCGGACAGGGTCCCCGTGACCGCGCCGTCGGCCGATCCGCGCACCCGCAGGACGATCGCGGGCTGGTCCTCGGCGACGTAGCGGACCTCTCCCGGCGCGGTCGCGGACATCGGGCGCTCCTCCTGCGGCGCCGCCCCGGTCGCGGACGGTCCGGCGGCGGCCCCATCCGCCGCGGTCGTCCCGCCGCCGGCACGGTCGCGGGATCCCCCGCAGCCCGGGAGGATCAGTAACGCCAGCGTGCCCGCCGCGAAGCGCGTCGCGAGCTGTCTCATGTCGGAGGTCCTCGTCGGAGAAGGGGGGTCGTCCGTCCCGGAGGCTAGGCTCCGGCGCCACCGCCTGCAACGTCCATCTCGTGCGGCGGCGGAGTTCGGCGGGATCGAACTCCGGCCGCGGGGCGCCGGGGTCAGTCCCCGGTCTCGCCGAGCCGGGCCGCGAGCGCGGCGACCCGCGCGCCCAGACGGTCGACCTCCGCCCGCAGGGCCCCGACCTCCCGCTCGAGCGCGGCGACGCGATCGCCGGCGGCGACCTCCCGCTCCGGAGCGCGGAGCACGGACGCGGCGGATGGGACGTCGTCGTCGTCCGCCGCCGGCGCCCGCCCCGCGCCCGCGTCGCGCACCTCGGCCAGCTCGGCCAGCTCGGCCGGCGGGTAGAGATTGTGGCTCACCACCTGCCCGCGGCCGGGCGGGGTGAGGGCGAGCATCAGCCCGCGCTCGCGCAGCCCCTCGACGATCGGCAGCAGCGCGGCGAGATCGGGGATCGGCTCCATGCGGGCGGCGCGGGCGCGGAGCGCGCCCACGGTCTGCGCCCCGCGCAGCAGCAGCTCCGCCAGCACCGCCAGCTCCGCCTTGCCCACCCCCAGCCACTCGTAGGCGCGGTGCTTGTACTTGGCGACCCGGCCCACCCAGTCCAGCTCGCTCACGGCGCCCGCCGTGCGCAGCGTGTCGAGCGTCTTCTCGACCGTGAAGTCGTCGAGCGCCATGACCGGCTCGCGGTTGTTGCGCTGGTTGCAGCCGGCGACGATCGCGTTGACCGACATGGGATAGCCGGCCGGGGTGGTCTTCGCCTTCTCGATCAGCACGCCGAGCACGCGGCGCTCGACCGGGTCGAGCGGGCGCCACCCGGGTCCGGCGGCGCCGATCCCGCCCGCGCTCATCGCCCCTCCCCGCCCGGCGCCGGCGGCGTCGGCCCGCGCGTCCCGTCCCCGGCCGCCCCGCCCTCTTCCGCGCGACCCGTGAGCAGGACGTCGGGGCGCCCGATCCAGCCCTTGCGGCGGAAGTACCAGAGCAGGCCGACGGCGACCAGCCCCATCAGCGCGAGCGCGAACGGGTAACCCCAGCGCCAGCCCAGCTCGGGCATGTTGTACGGGGAGCGGGACGGGTCGAAGTTCATGCCGTAGAGGCCGGCGATGAACCCGAGCGGGATGAAGATGGTGGCGAACATCGTCAGCACCTTCATGACCTCGTTCATCCGGTGGCTCAGGCTCGAGAGGTAGATGTCCATCAGCCCCGAACCGACCTCGCGGTAGCTCTCGGTCAGGTCCATGACCTGGATCGCGTGGTCGTAGCAGTCCTGCAGGTAGAGCCGGTCCTCCTCCTCGAAGAAGGCGCCGGGCTCGCGGACCAGCGAGTTGAGCATCTCGCGGGCGGGCCAGATGCTGCGCCGCAGCACCATCAGGTTGCGCCGCGCCGCGTGGATCTTCGCCATGGTCCCGTCGTTCGGGTGCTCGATGGTCTCGGTCTCGATCGCGTCGAGCCGCTCGCCGAACCTCTCGAGGATCGGGAAGTAGACGTCCACCACCGAGTCGATGATCGCGTAGGCGAGGTAGCCGGCCCCGCCGGCCCGCATGCGGCCGCGGCCGGCGCGCGCCCGCGCCCGCACCGGCTCCATGCTGTCGCCGGGCCGCTCCTGCAGGCTGACGACGAAGCCGCGGCCGACGAACAGGCCGACCTGCTCGGCGATCACCGCGTCCTCGAGGGCGAGCAGGTGGGTGACCAGGAACAGGTGGTTCGGATAGCGCTCCACCTTGGCGCGCTGCCCGACGTTGACCGCATCCTCGAGGGCCAGGCGGTGGAGCCCGAACACCTCGCCGATCCGCGCGATGAGCTCCACGTCGCCGAGCCCCTCGACGTCGAGCCACACGACCGGCCAGCGGGCGCGCCACTCGGCGATGCGCGCGACGTCGAACCCGTCGGCCTCGACCAGGCCCTCGGGCCCCCACGCCATCATGCGCACGACCGGCGGCGGCGCGGCGGGGTCGGCGATCAGCGTGCCGGGCGCGGTGCCGGGCGGGGCGCGCCGGCGGCGCGGCATCCACGGGGTGGCGCGGAGGATGTCGC
>CAZKQE010000208.1:0-5372 GCA_964554725.1 uncultured bacterium | reverse complement strand
CGCGCCGGCCTCGCCGGGCGCCGCGCGAAGGGGGCGACGACGCTCGCCGAGCTGATCGGCTGGAGCATGGCGAGGATCCGCGGCAAGATGACGGTCGCCGCCGACTGGTCCCGCCCCGAGGACCGGATGAAGTGGTGGGACCGGCTGTGGCGGTAGGGCGGCGCCGCGCGGGCGGAGGCGTGGACGCGGAACGCGACGGGCCGACCCGCGTGGGCCGGCCCGTCGGTCGTTCACGGGGCGCGCGGCGGCGTCCGCTCCCCGTCGCCCCCTACACCGCGCTCGTGCACGCCCGGCACTTGCGCGCGGCGGCCGGGATGCTCTCCTTGCACTCCGGGCACTCCTTCATCGCCGGGCCGGGCTTCTCGGGCTCGGGCTTCAGCAGCGACTTGGTGATCATGAACACCACGAATGCGATGATCACGAAGTCCACCACGTTGCCGAGGAACGCCCCGTAGGTGATGGCGTTCGCCGGGGTGCCGTCGGGATTCGTGCTGAGCACGAACGACATCTCGCGCCACGCGCCGCCGGGGATGGCGAGACCCACCACCGGCATCAGCACGTCGGCGACGAGCGAGCTGACCACCTTGCCGACCGCGGCGCCGATGATGACGCCGATCGCCAGCGCCAGCGCGTTCGTCTTCAACAGGAACGCCTTGAACTCCTGGAGCATGGTCCTGCCCTCCTTCCGGTCGTACGGCTACGGCTGCTGCGTGGTGTCGCGTGTACCGCCGAAGAAATTCCGGAGCGCGCCGCCGGCGCGACGGCGCAGGCTGTCGGCGGCCGCCTGGCGCGCCCGCTCGATCGCCGCACGGGCGCTGTCCTGCGCGGCGAACATCCGCGACTCGGCGGCGGCGCGCGCCTCGGACTCGAGCTTCGCCCGCTGCGCCTCGAGCGCCTGCGAGGCCTTGCCGGCGAGCCGGTCGCGCATCGCGCCGCCGTCCCAGCTCACCCGCGGCGAGGTCGCGGTGCCCGCCACCTTGAGGTCGAGGAGCAGCCGGCCCTGCGGGTCGGCGAGCGCGCCCGCGGCCAGCGCCGAGCGCGCCCCGAGCCGCTCGACGACCTCGGGCGGGAGCGTCGCGCTCACCGCGTAGTCCAGCGAGCCGTCGAACCCGATCGAGCCGATGAGCCGCCACTCGCCGTGCGGCCCGGCCAGCACCACCGGGTCGGTGACGACGCGGCCACGCTCGATGCGGAACGGCAGGCGTCCGTCCTTGAAGCGCACCTGCTGGAGCGCCGGCACCCGCGTGTAGCGCGCCACCGCCTCGAACACCGGTCCCGGGCCCAGCGCGCCATCGGCGACCAGCGCCAGCCCGACCGCCGTGATCGTGCGGCGCAGGTCCTCGGGCGCGAGCCCGGCGCCCGAGAGCGCGAGCGTGGTGCCGAGCCGGCCGTGGAGCAGGCCCTTCGCCGGCGTCCACGCCGAGAGGATGGCGTCCGCCTCGAGGCTGTCCACCTGCGTCCGGACGGAGTAGACCGGCCGCGCCGGATCGGTGAGGTCGAAGCGCGCGTTGCCGAGCGCGGTGCCGCCGTAGGCGCGCAGCGAGTACTCCGGCACCTCGAGCACCGCGGGCGCGAGCCGCACGCGGGCGGCGACATCCTGCACGTCGAGCTTCTGGTTCCGCAGCCGCGTGATCGTGACCCGTCCCTCGCCGGTGGCGTTGGGCAGGATCGGCGCGCCCGGGGTCGTGGGCAGGAACTCGGCCAGGTCGAGGTAGCTCGAGGCGGCGTTGAAGCTCACGACCGCCGGCGCCACCGGCGGCTTCGTGGCGTCGCCCGGCGACGGCGGCGCGGCGAGCAGCGCGAGCGGACGCTCGACCGTGGCGTCGAGCGCGATCGAGGACTTGCCGGCGCGGGCGTTGAGCCCCCGGACGGTCGCCCGCTCGGGGGTGAAGCGGAGGTCGCCGCGCACGCCCTCGATGCGGTTCGGGAGCGCCGGCGATTCCACGCTCACGTCCGTGAGCTTCGCGCTGCCCGCGAGCGCCACGCTGCCGGGATCCTTCGCCCGACCGCTGCCGCGCACGTCCACCGCCGCGCGTCCGCCCAGCTTCGTGTCCTTCGGTGCCAGCATCGGTGCCACCGCCGCCAGGTCGAGGTCGCCCGCGACCTCGAAGCGCACCCAGGGATCGGCGAAGCGCGTGGCGAAGAGCGCCGCGCGCACCGGCTGGCCCGCCACGGTCGCGCGCAGGTCGGGGACGGTGAGCGAGTCGGGCGCGAAGCGCGCCGTGAGGGCGAGCCCCTCGACCCCGACCGGCGCGCCCGGATAGCGGAACGAGCCGTCGCTCACGCGCAGCGTGCCGGTGGTGTTCGACAGCAGGCCCGGCCCGGCGGCGCCGACCAGTCGCAGGTCGAAGTCGAGCCGCCCGGCGCCGCGGATGCCCTCGACCGCCTTCGCGTCGGCGGCGCCGACGAACTCGAGCACCTGGCCCAGGTCCACCCCGGCGCCGCGCGCGGTGAGGTCCATCCGCGCCCGCGGCCCCGGGTCGTCGATCCGGCCCGCGACCGCGAACTCCGCCCGGCCCAGCGCCAGCGTGAGCTTCGCAAGCGCCAGCCGCTTCTGCTTCGCGTCGAACTTGCCGTCGTGCGCGAGCCGCCACTCGAGCGCGGCGAAGGACGGTCGCAGGTCGGCGAGGCGCGTGGCGGAGAGCGGGCCGAAGGCGAGCCCCGAGAGCACGGTCTCGCCCGCGGTCGCGAACCGCCCGCCGCCCGCCTCGGCCTCGAGCGAGATCCGGCTCTCGATACCCACCGCCGTGCGCCGGGACGCCGCGAGGTCGTCCACCAGCAGGCGCCCGGACCGCACCCGCAGCTCGCGGACCGCCAGCGACATCGCCGTCCCGCGCGCGGGCTTCGCCGGGTCGGCCGGCTTCATCATCCCGTCGAAGTTCGTGGTCCCGTCCGCGCGCAGCACCAGATGGACCGCGGGTCGGTCGAGCACCAGCCGCCGGACGACGATCCGCCGGGAGAACAGCGCCGGCACGTCGAGGTCGAGGTGGAGCGAGCGGGCCTGGAGCGCCGCCCCGTTCGCGAACCCGCCCGGCTCCGCCAGCGCCGGCGCCTTCACCGAGAGCCGCACCGGCGGCCAGAGGACCACGGAGGCGTCGGCGAAGCGCACCTCGCGCGCGAGCTGCGACGACAACTGCGCACTCACCAGCGCCCGCACCTTCGCCGGCGGCAGGAACACGACGAGCGCACCCCACGCCACGAGCACCAACGCGACGAGCGCCCCGACGACCCACAGCACGAAGCCCAGCCGCGAGCGGATACCGGTCCGGTCGTTCACGACGCGACATACTGCCACAGACCTCCGCGAGGCCAAGCCGCCGTTTGCCACGGCGACCCCCCGCGCCTAGAGTCCCCGCCCGGAGGCCCCCGACGCCATGGAACCCACCGCCCTCTCGACCCTGCGCAGCCAGCACATGATGGCCGCGATCCGCGCTCCGGACCGCGAGGTCGCGCTCGCCTCGGCGCAGGCGGTGGCGAAGGGCGGGATCGCGCTGCTCGAGATCACGTTCACCGTGCCCGAGGCGCCGCGCGTGATGGCCGCGCTCGCCGGCACCGAGGGTGCCGTGGTGGGCGCCGGGACCGTGCTCACCGGCGACCAGTGCCGCGCCGCGCTCGACGCCGGCGCGCGCTTCATCGTCGCCCCCAACCTGTCGCTCGAGGTGGCGAAGGTGGCGCTCGCCGGGCGGGCGATGTACTGCCCCGGCGCCTACACGACCAACGAGATCCTCGCCGCGCGCGACGCCGGCGCCCACGTCGTCAAGGTCTACCCGGTCGGGGTGGCGGGCGGGCCCAAGTACATCCAGATCATCCGCGACCCGCTGCCCGACGTGCCGATGATGGCCTCGGGCGGCACCACGCTCGAGAACCTGGTGCCGTTCCTGCACGCCGGCTGCGTCGCCGTCGGCCTCGGCGGCGCGCTCGCCGACCCCAAACTCGCGGCCGCCGGGCAGTACGAGGAGATCACGCGCCGCGCGAAGGCGTTCCTCCAGCGCATCACGGAGGCGCGCGCGTCGGGCCTGCTGCCGAAGGACGCGGAGTGACCGACCGGCTCACCCGGGCCGTCACGCTCGCCGTCCTCCTGATCGCCGCGGCCACGCCGGCCCGCGCCGGGCTCGAGGAGTTCTCGACCTTCAGCGTCGAGGCGCAGGAGCGCGACGACGAGAGCCTGATCGACCACCTGCTCGCCCGCTTCCCGCGCGCGTGGCGCGGCGAGTGGGAGCACACGCCGCTCGCGCTCCGCTCGGCGCAGGGCTGCCTCACCTCGGGCGAGTGGTTCAACGAGACCGAACTCAAGGCGCGCACGTCGCTCGGCCGCCGGTCGTGGTTCGGCCTCGCGGTGCGCCAGTACGAGAACGACCGCGTGCGCTACCAGTACACGGAGTTCTCGTTCCACCGCAGGACCCCGCTCGGCGCGTTCGGATGGATGTTCCGGCCCGCGAGCGACAAGGCGAGCCAGGACATGGCGCTGCTGTGGGACGTCGGCGCCGACACCAGCGCGTTCCAGATGCGGGCCGCCTTCGGTCTCGAGGACGTGTTCAACAACTTCTGGGGGTTCCGCCAGGTGACGACCGGCGGGCGCTCCGAGCCCTACCTGCGTCACCCGTGGGAGCCGGGCCTCCAGTTGGTCGTACGACGCCCGTGGCTGCGCGCCGAGGCCGGCGGCCGCTACCTCACGCCCTCGACCAAGCGGCGCATCGTCTCCTACGCCCAGCCGGAACTCGACCACATCACGACCCTGTGGGGGGCGCTGGGTTGGGCGTCGCTCGAGGCGCGCGCGCTCGGCATCGAGTGGGAGGCGAGGACCACGAACCATCAGGCATCGAGCACCGACCGGGAGATCGGCGCGGGCGGGCCCGACGGCCGCGACTTCCGCCGCCAGTGGTCGGTCGAGACGGCGGCGCGGCGGCAGATCGCGCCGCGCGTGAGCGCCGAGGTGCGCTGGCTCTACCAGGAGCGCACGCAGGTCCACGCCCCGCCGGTCACGCCCCCGCGGTTCGCTGCGGTGGACCGCGTGATCCAGGTCGAGACCGTGTGGACCCCGGGCGAGCGGCTCGGCTTCCGCCTCGGCGGACTTCACGACCGGATCGGCGTGCGGAACTCGGGCGTGAGCGCTCCCTACTCGTTCGGCTCCCGCACGGAGTCGCGCGCCTACCTCGGCGTGATGGCGCGGTTCGGCCGCGTGCGCCTGCAGATCGTCGAGGGCATCGAGCTGGATCCCGAGCCCTACGAGGTGTGGGCGATCCACGACAAGGGGTTCGTGCAGCTCCAGGCGGGGTTCTAGCCGCGCTGCCCGGGCGGGACTCGGGGAGCGGCGACGCCACCCGCCCCGCGCTTGCCCCCCACGGGCCCTGCGGCTAATGTCCCCGCACCCT
>CAZKQE010000207.1:0-5381 GCA_964554725.1 uncultured bacterium | reverse complement strand
GTGCGCGGCGGGCGGCCGGGGAAGACCGTGCTCCTGCGCGCCGACATGGACGCGCTGCCGATCCAGGAGGAGAACGACACCCCCTACCGCTCGCGCGTGAACGGCAGGATGCACGCCTGCGGCCACGACTGCCACACCTCGATCCTGCTCGGGGTGGCGCGGCAGCTGGTCGCCGAGGCGTCCGAGCTGCCGGGCGCGGTGACCCTCTGCTTCCAGCCGGCGGAGGAGTGCGGCGGCGGCGCCGAGGGCATGATCGCCGAGGGCGCGCTCGCCGACCCGCGCCCCGACGCGGCGTTCGGGCTCCACGTCTGGCAGGACCTCGACCTGGGCCAGGTCGGCGTCACCCCGGGACCGTTCATGGCGGCGGTGGACGAGTTCAGCGTCACCGTGAAGGGCACCGGCGCCCACGCGGCGATGCCCCACCTCGGCGTGGACCCGGTCGTGTGCCTCGCCCACATGGTGACCGCGCTGCAGACCATCGCCAGCCGCACCGCCTCGCCGTTCGCCGAGGTGGTCGTGAGCGTGACCCAGATCCGCGCCGGCACGGCGTTCAACATCATCCCCGAGAGCGCCTGGATGAACGGCACCGTGCGGGTGTTCGACCCGGCGCTGTGGGCGGCGCTCCCGGGCCACTTCGAGCGGGTCGTGCGCGGGGTGGCGGCGGCGCACGGCTGCGAGGCGACGATCGACTTCCACCGCTTCAACCAGCCGACCGTGAACGATCCCGCGATGGCGGCGGTCGCCCGCGCGGCGGCGGCCGAGGTGGTGGGCGCCGAGCACGTGCGCGACGACGTGCGCACGATGGGCGGCGAGGACTTCTCGGCCTTCCTGCGCCAGGTGCCGGGCTGCTTCATCGCCATCGGCTCGCGCAACCGCGAGCGCGGGCTGGTCCACGGGCACCACCACCCGCGCTTCGACGTGGACGAGGCGTGCCTGGCGATCGGCGCCGAGGTGCTGCTGCGGACGACGCGCCGGTTCCTCGGGGCGGGGCGATGACCCGCGTCCTGCCGGCCGCGGCCGCCGCCGCGCTGCTGCTCGCCGCGGTCGCGGCCGCCGAGTGGCTGCAGCCCGACGCCTCGTACCGCGACGCGCAGCTCCTGCTCCGCCAGGCGCTGCGCGACACGATGGGTCGCGGGGACGACCCGGCGCGGCTCGACTCGCTGGGTGTCGCGCAGCTCCGGCTCGGCCGCTTCGACGAGGCGCGCGCGGCGTTCGCGAAGGCGCTGGCGGTCGCCCCCGGCGATCCGACGGCGCTCGCCGCGTTCGGCAAGCTGGCGCTGTTCGCCGACCGCACCGCCGAGGCCGAGAGCCTGCTCGCGCGGGCGGCCGCGGCGCCGGCCCCCGAGCCCGGGGTGCTCACCGACCTCTACGCGGCGCGCCTCCGGCTCGGGCGCTACGCCGAGGCCGCCGAGCTGGCGCCGCTCGTCCACGACCAGGCGCGCGTGCCGCTGCTCGAACGGCTCGCCGCGACCCCGCACTACCGGGTCACCACCGGCCCCGAGGTGGCGCGGGCGCCGTTCGCGAAGGGCTATCCGGTGCCGCTGCTGCGGGTCAAGCTGGGCGGCCAGTCGGTGCTGATGGCGATCGACACCGGGACGAACAACCTGGTGCTCGACCCCACGTACGCGCGCATGGCGGACGCCCGGATCCTGCCCTCCAGCTCGCTGATCCTGTGGGACGGGAGCCGGATGACCGTGCAGCACGCGTGGGTGCCGCGGCTCGAGCTGGGCGGCCTCGTGCTCGAGGACCTGCCGGCCGGGGTCACCAGCCTGCGCAAGTGGTCCATGCAGGTGAACCCGCAGTCCGAGCCGGTGGCCGGCGTGATCGGGCTCGGGCTGCTGCGGCGGTTCACGCCGACGATCGACTACGACCGGCAGACGCTCGAGCTGCGGCGTCCCGGCGTCGCCTACCCGGCCGGGCCGGGGGCGCGCCGCATCCCGTTCGAGATCTGGGGCGAGGCCGAGCTCACGGTGTACGGCTCGATCAACGGCGGCCGCCGCATGGCGATGATCGTCGCGACCGGGATCGCCGGCTGCGCGGTGGCCGCACCCGCCGACGTCTTCGCCGAGGTCGGGGTCAAGCCGGGCCGCATCGCCCGCGCGATCAAGGGCGCCGGCAGCGTGCTGCAGGGCGCGCCGTGGGCCGCGGTGCGGGTGCCGCACGTGACCGTCGGACCGATGGTGCGGAACCGGCTGCGCGGCTGGTCCGGCGCGCTCGACGACGCCGAGCTGTGGCGCCACGGCGTGCGGCGCGACGCCATGCTCTCGCACGACTTCTTCAAGGACCAGCGTGTCACCTTCGACTGGGAGCGACGCGAGCTGGTGATCGAGGGCAGGGACTAGCGGGGCGGGCGGACGCCCGTCGTCCGCCGGACGCGAGGCAGCGCACGCGGCCGAGCCCTTCGGCCACCCCGTGCCACGTGGCGCCGCAGTCCCGCGAGACGAGCACCGCGCCGTCCGCCACCGCCCGGCGGCTCGCCGCCGCCGCGGCGAGTTGCTAGAGTCGCCCACCGTCATGACCGCGCCCCCGACCGACCGTCGACCGCCGCCGCCGATCGTGCGCGCGCTGCTGGCGCTGGTCGTCACCGCGCTCGACGCGGTGCTGCTGGCGCTGGCGCTCGGCGGCCCCGGCCCGGTCGTCGCCCACCCGCGCGCCCCGGCGCTGCTCGCGGTGTGGGCGGTCGCCGCGGTGACGCTGGCGCTGCTGCGCCCGCTGCGCGGACACGACGCCGCCACCGTCGAGCGCGACCCGCCCTACGTGCTGCCGCTGCTGTTCCTGCTGCCGCTCGTGACCCCGCCGTTCGCGGCGTACGGCGAGCGGCTGGCGCTGTGGCCGCTCCCGGGCGGCGACGCGCTGCGCTGGGCGGGCGTGGCGCTCGCCGCGTTCGGGCTCGCGGTGCGCATCGCGGCGATGGCGCGGCTCGGCGCCCGCTTCTCGCCCCGGGTCGCGGTGCAGCGCGAGCACGCGCTCGAGACCGGCGGGCTCTACGCGCGCATCCGCCACCCCGGCTACCTCGGCGCCCTGCTGGCCACGCTGGGCGGAGCGCTGGCGTTCGGGAGCGCCGTCGCGCTGCCGGGCGTGGCGCTGATGGGGCTGCTGTTGTGGGCGCGCGCCGGGCGCGAGGAGGCACTGCTCGAGCGCCACTTCGGCGAGGCGTACCGGAGCTACCGCGGGCGCAGCGGGCGGTTCCTGCCCCGGCTCGCGCCCGCGCGCCCGCCCGCCGCCTGACCGTCCCCTCGCCCCGCGGCCCGCACGCCGCGCTTGGCGGGTCCCCGCCGCTCCGCTATGCTCCGGCCGTGCGGCTCGCCTACCACATGATGTCGGCGCCCCAGCCGATCGGGCTCCTGTTCCTGGCCCGCACCGCGAAGGGCCTGCGGTATCTGGAGTTCATGAACCGCAAGAGCCTCAAGCGCATGATCGCCGACCACACGCACGAGGGCCCGGATGCGGTCTGGGAGCCCTCGCTGCTCGAGCTGAAGCCGGTCACCGAGCAGCTCGAGTCCTACTTCCTCGGCACCCTGCACGAGTTCGAGCTGCCGCTCGACCCGGCCGGGACCGAGTTCCAGCTCAAGGTGTGGGAGGCGCTCACGCGCATCCCGTTCGCCGCCACCCGCTCGTACGGCGAGATCGCGCGCGAGGTGGGGCAGCCGAAGGCGGCGCGCGCGGTGGGACTCGCGAACCACGACAACCCGATCGCCATCGTCATCCCCTGCCATCGCGTGCTGGGCGCGAACGGCAGCCTCACCGGCTACGGCGGCGGCGTGAACCGCAAGCGCTGGCTGCTCGAGCACGAGGCCCGGCACGGCCGCCCGGTCGCCCGTCCCGGCGACCTGTTCGCGGCCAGCGAGACCCCGGGGGGCCGGCGTGGCTGACCGTCGCGGCGCGCGCGGCGGGCAGGGAGGCGGCCGGACGGCGAGGGGGCTCGGGGCGGCGTTCGCCCTGGCGCTGGCGACCCTGGCCGCGGGCCTCTCCGCGACCGCGCAGGCCGGGCAGGTGCGGATCAACGTCGGCACGCCGACGAACCAGTTCACGCCGCGCATCGCGAACCTCAACCTCGGCGACCACGCGGTGTGGGTGTGGACGAACGGCTCCCACACCGTGACCAGCGGGGATTCCGCCAGCGTCACGGCGGACGGGTTGTTCGGCTTCGATTTCGCCGGCCTCAACATCCGCTACAGCTGGCGGAGCACGCAGGCCGGAAACCTCCCCTACTTCTGCGCGCCGCACGCGCCCGACATGGCGGGGCGGATCGTCGTCTCGCCGTCCGGGGCGCCGGTGCCGATCGCGGTCGCCGACTTCCGGATCACCGAGGTCCAGTTCAACGTCGCCGGCGGGGCGGACCTGATCGAGATCGCGAACCTGGGCATGGCGAGCGGCAACCTGGGACGCTACCGCATCGCCACCACGGTCGGCACGCCCACCGAGCTGCCGGCCCCGGCGGCGACGCCGAACGACATCATCGTCGCGGCGGGGGCGCGGGTCGTCGTCCACCTCAACGCGACCGGCACGAACACGAACAGCGACCTCTACCTCCCGAGCTTCGTCCCCGGCACCGGATTGCCCGACGTGAACGGATCGCTGGCGCTCTACGTCCCCCAGACGGTGTTCCCGCTGAACGCCTCGAGCAGCGCCGACATGATGATCGACTTCGTCCAGTGGGGCGCCGCCGGCCAGGCGAACGAGGGCACCGCCGAGACCGCGGGCTTCTGGACCGCCGGGACCGCGATCCTGGGCGTCGCCGCCGGGCACTCGATCGAGTACTGCGCCAACCCCACGCTGGACCACGGCGTCAACCGCTGGGCGGAGATCTTCCCGCCCAACTTCGGCTCGAACAACGACTGCCTGACGCCGGTGGTCACCGAGAGCTGGGGGCGCCTGAAGACGCTGTACCGCTGACCGGAAGTGACCGGCTCCCGGTCGTAGCGCCCGCCCCGGCGTCCGCGCGGGCTCCGTCCCGGGCGACCCGCCCGGCCCCGGTCAGCCCCCCGCCGCGAAGTGGTCGTAGCCGCCGACCGCGAACGTGCGCGTGGCGCCGTCCGACCCGCGCAGCGTCAACGACCCCGGATCGGCGGTGAACGCGCCGACGAACGCGAGCGGCGCCCCCTCGCGCCGGGCCACCGCCTCGCACGCCGAGCGCGCCGCCGGGTCCACCGCCAGCAGCAGCTCGTAGTCGTCCGTGGGCCCGAAGCGGAGCGCGTCGAGCGGCAGGCCGAGCGCCTCGGCCGCCCGCTCGAGCGCCTCGTCCGCCGGCCACGCGGCCTCCTCCACCGCCGCGCCGACGCCGCCCGCGTCGCGCAGGCGCGCCAGGTCGCCGGCGACGCCGTCCGAGAGGTCGATCGCCGCGGTGACGCCGCCCGCCGCGGCCAGCGCGCGCGCCAGGC
>CAZKQE010000206.1:0-5382 GCA_964554725.1 uncultured bacterium | reverse complement strand
GCCGCCGGCGCGCGCCCGTCCACCGCCGCGGCCGGCGCCGCGGTCGGCGCTCCCGCCCCCCCCGCGGACGGCGCGGCCAGCGACCAGACGCGCGCATCGAGCGCCTCGAGCCGCGGCACCAGCAGTCCGTCGAGGTCGAGGTCGGAGAACGGGATGCCGAGGCGGCCGCCGATCCCGGCGGCGCGCCGGGCCTCGCTCCCGCCGCGCGGCCACCATCCCTCGAGATGGACGCCGGCCAGCGCCTCGCCGACCGCCGGCGGGGCGTCGGGGTCGAGCGCGACCACCGCCCGTCCGACGTGCGGCCGCGCCTCCTCCAGCATGGCCGCGAGCCGCTCCCAGCGGGTGCCGCCCTCGCGGGTCCCGTGGGCGAGCAGATAGAGGCCGAGCCGGCCGGTCTCCTGGAGCAGACCCAGCACCGGCAGGTCGCCGCGCAGGCACTCCACCACCCCCCAGCGCGACTCCCGGTCGAAGCGGTCGTGCAGCCGGAGCCTCGGCGCGGCGTCCACGAGCATCACCCGGTGCCCGCCGGCGAGGACCCGGGCCGCCAGCTCGAACACGGCGCGGGAGAGCAGCGGCACCGAGGGCGCGCTGACGACGTGGAGCCAGGCGTCGGTCGTCCCCGGGTCGCGCGGCGGCGTGACGCCGAGCCGCGGCGGGAAGGGATCGGGCTCCCCGGCGGACGGCCGCGGGGGCGCGTCGATCGGGGCACGCGGGCAGGGAACGGGATCGGGGGTCGGGGCGTCGTCCATGGCGCTCACGTCCGGGTCCGGCATCGTGCCGGGGGCCGCCGCCATCCGGCGGCGGGCCCCGCGAAGCTAGTGCCGGCCCGCGCGGCGGTCAAGCGGAGACCGGCGCGGCCGCCGGCGCGGGCGGCAGGGTGAAGTGGAACGTGCTCCCGTTCCCGGGCGTGCTCTCGACGCCGATCACGCCGCCGTGCTGCTCGATGATGCCCTTGCAGATGACCAGCCCCAGTCCGGTGCCGCCGGCCTTGCGCGTCGCCGAGGAGTCGACCTGCGAGAACTTCTGGAACAGCTTGGGCAGGTCGTGGGTCGCGATCCCCTCGCCGAAGTCCCGCACGGTCACCCGCACGCAGCCTCCGGCCGGCTCGGCCGAGACCTCGATGCGCCCGCCGGGCTCGGAGAACTTGATCGCGTTCGACAGCAGGTTCGTGAGGACCTGGGTGATCCGGTGGCCGTCGATCAGGACGTCGGGCAGGGCGGGCCGCAGGATGGTCTCGAGCGCGATGCGGCGCGCCTCGAGCTGGGTGCGGAGGTTGTGGACCGCCTGGCTGACGACCGGCTCCAGGCGCTGCGGCTCGAGCGTCATCGGCAGCGAGGCGGACTCGAGGCGCGAGAAGTCGAGGATGTCGTTGATCAGCACCAGCAGGCGCTCGGCGTTCGCGTGGGCGATGCTCAGCAGCTTGACCTGCTGCTCGCTGTTCGTGAAGTACTGGTCGTCGGCGAGCAGCTCGACCGCGCCCTTCACCGAGGTGAGCGGCGTGCGGATCTCGTGCGAGACCACGGCGACGAACTCGGACTTGAGCCGGTCGAGGCTGCGGGTGCGCTCGAACAGCTGGGAGTTGCGGATCGCGATCGCCGACTGCGAGGCGAACAGCGCCATGAAGCTCTCGTCCTCGGCGGTGAAGTCGGCCTCGTGATCGACCACGGCGAGCACGCCGATCACCTGCCGGTCGTCCACCAGCGGGGTCGCCAGCACCGACCGGCATCCCCCGGCGATGCCCGGCACCTCGATCGGCGGCTCCTCCCCCGCCGCCGTCCGGCGAGCCGGAAGCCCGTCGCGCGCGCACACACCCAGGAAGCCCTCGCCGAGCGTGAACGAGACCGCCGCCCCCTCGCCCGGCGGCGGGTCGATCCCCTGCCCGGCGGCCAGATAGAAGAGGTCGCTCTGCTCCTGCCTCAGGTAGACCAGCGCACCGCGGCCGCCGGCCATCGAGGCGGCCCGGTGACAGATGATGTCGAGCCGGCGGTCGAGGTCGAGGTCGGAGCCGATCTCCTTGCCGACCTCGAACAGGGTCGTCATCTGCGAGGTCGCCAGCCGCACCCGTTCGCGCAGCTCGGTCTCGTGCGTCCGCAGGATCTCGTTCTTGCGGCTCAGCTCGTCGAGCAGCTCGCGATTGAGCACCTTGAGCCGGCGGTTCGCGATCCCCCGCTCGACGATCTGGGCCACGTCGTCGAGGTCGAACGGCTTCGTCACGTAGTCGTAGGCGCCCTGGCGGAGCGCGTCGATCGCCGTCGAGGCCGACGCGTAGCCGGTCACCACCACCACGCACACCTCGGGGTCCACCTGCTTCGCCGCCCGCATGACCTCGAGGCCGGAGAGCCCCGGCAGATTGAGGTCGGTGAGGATCATCTCGGGCCGCAGGCCGGGCAGCATGCGCACCGCGGCCTCGCCGCTGGACGCGAGGCTGATCTCGTAGCCCTGCGAGGCGAGGAACTCCCGGAACACCTCGACCACGGCGGGCTCGTCGTCCACGACCAGCACACGCGCGCCGGCGGCGGATCGGTCGACGGGGCGGGTCTCGTCCACGGCCTAGTGCACCGGGGAGGTCTCGAACGCCGCCACCCGCCGGCGCCCCGACTTCTTGGCGACCGCGAGGGCGTGATCGGCGCCGGCCATGAGCTCCACGCCCTCGACGCCGCCGCGCGGGCAGGCGGTGACGCCGATCGAGGCGGTGACGCGACCGGCCCGGCGGAACCGGTGCTCCTCGAGCGCGTGACGGAGCCGTTCGCCGCAGCGCTGCGCCGGCGCCAGGTCGGTCTCGGGCAGCAGCACCCCGAACTGGTCGTCGCCGATCCGCGCCAGGATGTCGGACTCGCGGAGCGCGAGCCTCAGGACCAGCGCGACCTCGGCGAGCACCGCGTCGCCGACCGCGCGACCGTGCCGGGCATTCAGGGCGCCGAAGCGGTCGAGGTCGAGCGAGGCGAGCCCGAGCGGCACGCCGTGGCGGCGGGCGCGGGACAGCTCGCTCTCGAGCAGGTTCTGGAACGCGCGCGCGTCCGGCAGGCCGGTGACCGGGTCGCGCCCGGGCATCGAGCGCAGGCGCTGGAGCTCGAGCCGCGCGCCGAGCGCGGCGCCGAGCGCGCCGGCGGCGGTGCGGATGAGGCTCATCTGCGACGGTTCGAAGCCGCGACCGGCGCGTCCCAGCAGGTCGAGGGTGCCGACCCGCTCGGCCCCGCGCAGCAGCGGCACGCTCAGGCACCCGCGCAGGTCGCCCTGCGCGGTCCGCCACGCCCCGCGCGCACACCACGGCTCGAGCTCGCCGGAGGCGCCGGCCACGTGCAGGGCGACGCCGTCACAGTCGAACGCCTCGGAGAGCCGGTCGAGCGCCCGGCCCAGCGCGCGCGGCTCCGCCGCGGCGAGCAGGGCCTCGCACGCCGTCCACAGGGAGCGCGACGCCCGCCGTCGCGAACCGCTCCCGTCCTGCTCGTCGGCGATCCGCTGGGTGGGCTCGTCCTTCGGGGTTCGGCGCGTGCGTGTCATGACGCCCTCGTTCGGGACCCGCCGCTCACGCGTCGGCCGACAACGCGTGCTGCAGGCGCAGACGCAGCCGGGACATCGCGCGGGTGTGGACCTGGGACACCCGCGACTCCGAGATGCCGAGCGTGCGTCCGATCTCCTTCAGCGTGAGGTGCTCGTAGTAGTAGAGGGCCACCACCAGCCGCTCCTGCTCGGGCAGGTGGTCGAGGGTGCGCAGCAGCACGACCTTGCGCTCCTCCTCCTCGAGGCGCTCCTCGAGGTTCACCGCCGTGGGGTCCGGGAGGTGGTCCGCGAGGGTGCTCGGCTCCTGGTCCTCCGCCGAGCGGTTCTCGTCGAGCGAGACCAGGACCGCGCCGCGCACCTGGTCGAGCAGCCGGTAGAAGTCCTCGCGCGAGAGGTTCATCTCGCGCGCGAGCTCGACCTCGGACGCCGCACGGCCCAGCTTCTGGTCCAGCTTGCGGGTGACGCCGTCCAGGTTGCGCGCCTTGCGCCGCATGGAACGGGAGACCCAGTCGAGCGCCCGCAGCTGGTCGAGCACCGCCCCGCGGATCCGCCACACGGCGTAGGTCTCGAACTTGACCCCCTTGCGGACGTCGAACTTGGCGTGCGCGTCGAGCAGCCCCAGCACGCCGGCCGAGTACAGGTCCTCGTGGTCCACCGTCCGCGGCAGCGTCGTCGCGACGCGCTCGACCACGTGGCGGACGAGCGGCGCGAAGCGGCGCAGCAGGTCGTCGCGGGACCTCAGCACCGTCGCCTCGGGCGGCACGGCGGCCGGCGCGGTGGCGCGCGGCAGGCTCGGGGGGACGGCACGTCGGCGGGCGGGGGTGGTGGCGGCGACGCGGGGCATGAGACCTCCTAGGCTTCGAGTTTCTCGGCCAGCGACTGCTGCGGGGAATCGGGTCCGGCGCACGTCGCCCACAGGCGGGCGGCGAGCGCGCGGTAGGCGGTGGCGGCGGCGGAACGCGGGAAGGCGGAGACGACCGGCTCCTGGCGCCGCACGGCGCGCGGGATCGCGGGGTCGTAGGGCACCTGGCCCCAGAACTCGGGCTCGAGGCGCAGGAAGCGGCGCGCGACCGAGCGCAGCCGGTGGGCGACCTCGTCGGCCTCGTCGGGGCTGCCGGCGGCGTTGACCACCAGCGACGGCGGCCGGGTCAGGCCGCGCTGCTGGAGCAGCTTGATCAGCGCGTAGGCGTCGGAGAACGCCGGCATCTCCGGGGTGGTCACGATCGCGACCTCGTCGGCCGCGAGGCAGAACGTGAGCACCTGGCGCGAGGTCCCCGACGCCGCGTCGATGAGGATGAGGTCCGCGTTCGCCTCGAGGTTGCCGAGCCCGCGGATCAGACACTCGAGCCGGTAGTCGTCGAGCTCCGCGAGCTCGGGGACGCCGGACGAGGCGGGGATCAGCGAGACGCCGCGCGGGCCCGGCACCACGATCTCCTCGAGGGAGCGGCCGCCGAGGATCACGTGCTGCAGGTCGAAGCGCGGGTTGACCCCGAGCAGCAGGTCGAGGTTGGCCTGCGCGATGTCGGCGTCGAGCAGCAGGACCCGCGCGCCCAGCTCGCCCAGCGCCACCGCGACGTTGGCGGCCAGGTTGCTCTTGCCGACCCCGCCCTTGCCGCTGGCGAAGGCGATCGTGCGGACGTGCGGCCGCGCCCAGTGCGCGGGGTGGTCCTGGGCGACCGGGGCCGGGCGCGTCGCCGAGGTCCCGCGCCGCCGGACCAGCCGCAGCGGACGCTTCGCCCCGGCGCCCGGGCGCGCCGCGCGGGCGCCGCTCAGCGGGCGGGCGGCGCGGGCCACGCGGAACCGTCGCGGAGCGAGGGGGGACCGCCGGCCGGCGGCAACGAGTGCAGGGCCTCGAGGAAGCCCCAGTACCGGAGCTCGCCG
>CAZKQE010000205.1:2180-5390 GCA_964554725.1 uncultured bacterium | reverse complement strand
GCGGCGAGGCAGCGCGCCTGTCCGGCGCGGGCGATCGCCTCGCGCCCGGCCTCGTCGGCGAGCAGCGCGCGGATCCGCTCGCGGCACTCGCGCGCGTCGCGAAACGTCGCGACCTCGCGCCCGGGCTCGAACAGCTCGGCCAGGTTGTCGGCGGCGTCGGTGAGCAGGCAGGCGCCCACGCCGGTGGCCTCGAACAGCCGCATGTTCGAGGTCGCGCGCGTGTCGAGGCCGGCGTGCACGTTCAGCGTGACCCGCGAGTCGCGCAGCGTCCGGTACATCGCGAGGCCGAAGCGCCCCGGCCGCAGGGCGCGCGCGAGCCGCGGCGGCAGCGGTCCGCGCGGCGCCGCCGGCCAGCCGGCCGCGCGCCCCAGCAGCGGCAGCCGCCGCAGCGCCTCCTCGGGCAGCCCGGCGCGCCGCAGCGACTGCGCCCCCGCCCACAGCAGCCGGCGCGGCGCCACCGCCGCCGGCGAGGGCCGGTGGGCGCCGGCGGTGGGGCTGAACACGGCGACGTCGAGGTCGGCGAGCAGCGCGTCGAGCAGCCGCTCGCGGTGGGCGTGGAGCGGGTGGTCGGGCGCGATCTGGCCGACGAAGCTCACGTCGAGCGTCGGCGCGCGCGGCGGCAGCCGGTCGAGCACGCGCGGGTTGAACGCGTGGGCCAGCGCCTCCGCGCGGACGCCGCGGCGCCGCAGCCGTGCGACGCTCTCCGGCGCGCACGAGAGCACCAGGTCGAACGCGCGCCAGATCGGCACGTCGGGCACCACGCTCCCGGTCCAGCCGAGGCAGGCGCGCAGCGACGGGCAGCGCTCGCGGATGCGGGCGAGCAGCGCGGCGTCGTGGTGGTCGTACCACAGCACGTCAGGCCGCGCCGCCTCGACCCTCGCGAGCGCGACCGCCTCGGGCGGCGCGTCGGGCGGGAGCCCGCCCCGCTCGCGCGCCCAGGCGCGCTGCATCGGCTCGAGGTTCAGCCATACCTCCTCGACCGTGACGCCGAGCGGCGCCAGCGCCGGCCCCCACGCGCCCGCCCAGCCGAACGCGTCGTGCTCGAGCGCCGTGCGCCAGTCCGCGAACGGGCGGTCCGCGGGCGCCCCGGCGGCGAACGAGGTCGCGTAGGCGGGATAGAGCGTGCCGAGGTAGAGGAGTCTCACAGGCCGAACACGTTCCCGTCGCGGTAGAGCACGCTGGTCTCCAGCTTCTCGTTGAGGCCGGGCGCCATGCCGGTGAGCTCGACGCGGCGGAACCCGGCCGCCGCCAGCGCGTCGAGGCCGGGCCGGTACTCCTCGCGGTCGGAGTTGTCCCAGACGATGACGCCGCCCGGCCGGAGCCCGGTCGGCGCGTGGCGGGCGCAGTTCACCCGGTCGCGGCCGTCGAGGACCACGACGTCGAAGCGCCCGGGATACCCGGCGACCACCCGGCAGTACTCGCCGTCGCGGTCGAGCGCGACGTGCCGCAGGGTGACGTTCGCCGGCGCCCGCGGGCGGATGCGCTCCACCCAGGCGCCGTCGTGGTCGCAGGCGATCACCTCGCGCACCCGCGCCGCCCACCACAGCGTGCTGTGGCCGCAGCCGTACTCGAACACGCTCATGTCCGGGCGGACGCGGCGGGCGAGCAGGTCGATCGCGGCGTAGTTCATCCACGGCAGCGGCCGGCCCTCCGCGTCCACCGGCACGCCCTCGGCGAGGCTGCGCATCCAGCCGTCGTCCTTGAGCTGGCCGCGCCGCATCAGCGTCCACCCGGCGTAGAGGCCCAGCGCCTCGAGCACCCGGCGGCCGGCGAGGCTCACCCAGGCCGGCACGTCAGGCCCAGGGGCGCAGCATGGCGCGGCCGATCATCGCCGCGGTCGGTCGCAGCGGGCGGTAGGCGTAGCACGAGCCGTGGGTGGCCACCCAGTAGGCGACCAGCGAGGCGATCACCGCGCCCATCCCGCCCCAGCGCGGGATCAGCAGCAGGTTGAGCGCCACGTTGACGGCGCCGCCGAGGGCGACGGTGAGCAGGTAGGGCCGGGTCCAGTTCATGGAGGTGAGGAATGCGCCGCGGGCGACCCCGAGGTTGGTGAAGAGCAGCGACCACACGAGCACCGACAGCATCGGCGCGGCGGCCGCGTAGCCGGGCCCGTAGAGCACGCGAACGATCCAGGGCGAGAGGATACAGGTGGGGATCGCGATCGCGTAGCCGGCCGCCGCCATCGCGCCGTAGAGCCGCTGCAGCCGGCGCTCGAACGTCGCCGGGTCGCTCTGGCGCGCGGCGACGATCGACGGGAACACCGAGGCGACCACCGCGGTGGGCAGGAAGTACCAGCCCTCGACCAGCTTGACCGCCGCCGCGTAGGCGCCCAGCTCGGCCGGGGTCGCGAGCTGGCGCAGCATGACCTGGTCGATGCGCATGTAGACGAGGATCATCGCCCCCGAGAGCACCAGCGGCCAGCTGTCGCGCAGCAGCGCCCGGCACTCGGCGGCGCGCGCGCGCCAGCCGGCGAGGCCGCCCTCGCGGACCTGGTGGACCAGCGCCACCGCCAGGCCCGCGAACAGCACCTCGGCGAACGCCGCCCAGGCGAAGGCGACCAGCGGCGCGCGGGCGAGGATGAGGGCGACCTTGAGCGCCGCGGCGGCCAGCGCCGCGAGCGTGAGGGCCAGCACGGCGTCGCGCGCCCGCACCCGCGCCTGATACCAGAGCTCGATCACCGAGAGCGGCTGCACCAGCAGGACGGCCGAGAAGACCGCGACCAGCGTCCACGAGACCGTGTCCCCCGGCCGCAGCAGGGCGACGCCCGCGATCGCGGCGGCGGAGCCGAGGGCGCCGCCCAGCAGCCGCAGGGCGGCCGCGCTGCCGAGCACCACGCCCGCCTCGCCGGGGCGCTCGACCAGCTCGCGCACCACCATCCGCTCGTGCGCGAGCGCCGCGACCGGGGCGAAGAGCGCCACCCACGCGAACGCGAAGCTCAGCGTGCCGAAGTCCGCGGGGCCCAGGTAGCGCGCGATCCAGGCGCCCACCAGCAGGCTCAGCGTCATCCGCAGCAGCCGGTCGCCGGCCAGCCAGCCGGTGTTGGGCAGCAGGCGCCGCATCTCCGGGCTCCCGGCGAGACGGTCGCGCAGCGCGGCGGGGAGCAGCCGGGACCAGCGGGTCGGGGCGGCCGGGCCGGTCACGTCGAGCCGACCGTCATCGCGCGCTCCAGCGGCGCTTGAGGTCGCGGGCCCGGTTCAGCAGGCCGACCCG
>CAZKQE010000205.1:703-2080 GCA_964554725.1 uncultured bacterium | reverse complement strand
CGCCAGCCCCTTGTTCATCGCGTCGTAGAGCCCGCGGTCGGGTTCGCTCACCCAGCGCACGCGGTCGCCGCGCCGCTCCAGCAGCGCGGTCGTGCCGTCGGTCGAGGCGCCGTCCACCACGATGTGCTCGAGCGGCCGCCAGGTCTGGCGCGCGACGCTGTCGAGCGTGCGCCCGATCGTCGCCGCGGCGTTCCGCACCGCGGTGACCACGGCGACCGTCGGCCGCGAGGTCATCACCCGCCGAGGCCGTAGCGCTCGCGCAGGATGCCCTGGTGGTGGATCGCGTGGCCGGCGGCGATCCAGCCCAGCGCCCGCACGCTGATGGCGCGGTCGCTCGCCACGCCCCGGCGCCGCAGCATCCCGTCGTCGAACGAGCGGAACAGCGCCACGGTCGCCGCGCGCACCGCCCGCAGCTCGTCGGCGATCTCGGCGACCGGGCGGCGGTCGGCGCCGGACTGCGGCGTCCAGGCGTTCTCGTCGAAGCCGGGGAGCGGCGTCTCGTCGGCGCGCGCGAACCGCAGCGCGCGGTAGGCGAACACCCGCTCGGCGTCGCACACGTGGACCAGCACCTCCTTGACGCTCCACTTGTCGGGCGCGTAGCGGTGCAGGCCCTGCGCGTCCGTGAGCCCGCGCAGCGCGGGATGCCAGGACTCCACGTGGCTCGCGAGGGCGGCGAGGGCGTCGTCGCCCGGCACCTTCGCGATGTAGGTGCCGTAGTAGCTGAAGTACTCGTCGGCGGCGGGGCGCGGGATGGCGAGGGTGGTGGGCATGGGCGGGGGTCTCCGGTCGGGGTCCTGGGCGGGTCGGGCGTACGGACTTCGCGAGCATACCGCACCGCCCGCGCGCGCGGGCGCCGTCACGGGCGCGCGGGTCCGGCGGCCGGGGGACGGGCGGCGAGATCCACCACCGCCCAGCCGTCGCCCGTCACGAACGCCGGGGAGCCGGGGACCAGACGCTCGACCTCGGGCAGCCGCTCGCGCTCGCACAGCAGCAGCCGCGAGCGCCGGGTCGCCGCGCGCAGCACCGCCTCCTCCGCGGTCGGGGCGGGACGCTCGAGCGAGCGCTCGACGTAGTAGAGGAGCGGGTTCGCGAGCGGCCAGTACCCGCGCTCGGAGCCGAGGTAGGCGAGCGGCTCGCCGGCGGGGACGCGCTCCTGCAGCCGCGCGCGGTTCGCCGCGATCGCCCGGTCGGCCTGGTTGATGAACCGCGGCGGCGCCACCCACAGCCAGAGGGCGGCGAGCGCCAGCGCGAGCGGGGCGACCCACCGCCGCAGGAGGCGGCCGGCACGCGGGGCCCACGTCTCGAGCGCCAGCGCGGCGAGCAGCGCGAGCGGCGGGAACAGCGGGACCAGATAGCGCCGTTCCTGGGTGCCCGAGA
>CAZKQE010000205.1:0-693 GCA_964554725.1 uncultured bacterium | reverse complement strand
GCACCACGAGCCAGGCGAGCAGCAGCAGCAGGCCCGGCTCGCGGGCCGCGCGCAGCCGCCGCCACGCGGGGAGCAGCCCCGCCAGCGCCGGCAGGATCACGGGATGGAAGCGCTCGAGCAGGAAGCGCGGATAGCGCGTGAGCCGCTCGAGCAGCCCGAGCGGCCGGGCGGCGAGCGTGGCCACGCCGTCGCCGTAGTGGACGCGCAGCGCCTCGGGGCCGAAGCGGAGCGCCTGATGGAGCGACCACGTGGCGCCGAGGGCGAGCCCGAGCGCGAGCCCCGCCCACAGCCACGGCCCGCGCAGCGCCCGCCGCCACGCGCGCGAGAGGAGCACGCAGACCGCGAGCACCGGCAGCGCCATGAGCCCGAGGACGCTCTTCGTGAGCACGGCGGCGCCGAGCGGGACCGCCACCAGCAGGTGGAGCCGCGGCCGCCGCAGACCCTCGACGAGCAGCAGGAAGGCGAGCGCCACCCAGAACCCGAGCGCCACGTCGGTCATGCAGCCGCGCGCGTGGTCGGCGAAGTAGGGCGAGAGCGCGAGCAGCGCGACCGCGCCGGTCGCGGTCGCCGCCCCGAGCAGCGGCGCGCCCAGCCGGTGCACGATGAGCAGCGTGCCGAGCGCCTGGGCGATCGAGGGCAGGCGCGCCGCGAGGTCGTTCTCGCCGAACAGACGGAAGCTGCGGCCCAGCAGCC
>CAZKQE010000204.1:0-5457 GCA_964554725.1 uncultured bacterium | reverse complement strand
CGGCGTCGAAGCGATCGACGAGGCGGTCGCGGAGCTCCGCGAGCCCGCGCGCGGTCGCCGCGGTGCCGACCGCGAACGCCCCCTCGCGCAGCAGCCACTCGCGCGCCGGTGCGGGGACCGGGACCGACTCGCCGCGCTCGGCCCCCTCGATCCCGGCGGCGTGCAGCAGCCGGTAGCGTCCGCGGTCGTCGGCGACGAACATCGCGCCCGAGCGCGAACCCAGCACTCCCATCCCCGACAGCACGATGCGCGAGGCGACCTGCGGGTGGTCGCGCGCCCCGAGCAGCGCGCGCGCGGCCTCGTAGAGGCTCGAGACCTCGGCGAGGCGGCGCTGCGGATCCTCACGGGCGTCCATCTGCTCGGGCCAATCGGACCGGGTGCTCATGACGGCGGCCTCCACGGGACGTCGCGCCGCCGCGCGGCCACGCAGCGTCCCATCAAGACGGTAGCAGAGCGTCGCGACGACGGATACCAATTGCAGCGTCCGCCGGCCCTTCCCGGACCGCGGGGCGGTCCCGGGCGACCCGGCCGGCCGGGCGTCGCCGGGGGTCAGGGGCGCCCGGCGGGTGCCGCCCCGGGGTCCGCGCCGATCGCGGCGGCCAGCCGGGGGAGGCTCACGTCGTAGCGGTACTGAACGCCCATGTGCCCGTCGTCGAACTCCTCCGACTCGTGGGGGATCCCGAGCGCGGCCAGCCGGCGGGTGAACAGGCGCATGCCCAGGTGCAGGTTCCACTCGTCGCGGATCCCGCAGTCGAGGAAGAGGAGCCGCAGGGACCGCAGCGCCTCGCCGTGGGTCTCCAGCATCTGCAGGGGGTCCCAGCGGAGCCAGCGCTCCCACACCTCGGGGCGGAAGGCGCCGCTCTCGAGGTCGCACGGCAGGGCGATCCCGAACGGACCGCTGCCCGGCTCGGGGGAGTACGCCGCGGCCATGGCGAGGAGGTTGAGCGCCACCATGTCGTCGTGCTTCTTCTGCCGGGCGGCCTCGAACCCCTCGAGCCAGGGCACCAGCCCGCCCGCGTTCTGGACCCGGCTGCAGAACTTCGGCACATCGCCGCGGTAGCAGTACTCGAAGCACATGTCCCCGCTGTGGCAGGCGACGGCGCCGAACACCTCGGGGTGGCGCATCCCCTGGACCAGCGCCCCGTAGCCGCCCGAGGACTTCCCCACCACCGCCCGGTGCTCCCGCGCGGGCAGCGTCCGGTAGCGCCGGTCCACCTCGGCGACCAGCTCGGAGACCAGGTGGGTCTCGTAGCGTCCGGTCGCGGTCGAGTCGAGGTACTGGGAGCCGCCGAAACGGGTGGCGCAGTCCGGCATCACCAGGATCATCTCGCCGCAGCCGGCCGCGATCAGCGCGTCCATGCGGACGTCGAGCGGCGGGCTCCACAGGTTGTCGTTGAGCAGCATGCGACCGCGGCCGGTGAACCCGGTCAGCACGTAGGCGCTCGGGAAGCGACGCTCCGGCCGCCGGTCGTACGACGGCGGCAGGTAGACCGGCACCGTGCGCGTGTGCGGGTCGCCGGCGGGGTTCCCGCGCAGGACCTCGCTCTCGATCCGCAGCATCTCCACCCGTCCGCTCGTCATGCCTCCTCCGTTCCCGATCGGTTCAGAACTCGACCACCGACAGGCCCGCGTTCGAGCGGGCGTCCAGCGTCCGCTTCAGCTCCACCAGCGACGGGTCGCGCGACCACCCGGGATCGAGCCGGGCCAGCTCGGCGAACGCCTCGCGGGCGGGATCGTCGAGCCGCACCTCGACCAGGCCGCGTACCAGATGATGCCGCGCCCGCAGGTCGCGCGGGTTGAGGAAGGCCGCCACCTTGAGCTCGAGCAGGGCGTACTTGAGCTGCCGCCGCTCCAGCAGCTCGCCGAGCGCGCCGTGCGCCTCGGGCCGCCCCATCCCGGCGCGGATCGCCTCGAACAACCGCCGCCGCGCCGCGAGCGTGTCGGCGCCGAGCAGCGCGTCGCGCGCCGCCAGCAGGTGGGATTCGTAGGCGGGCGGGTCGTCGCGCGCGCCGGATGCCCGCCACGCCGCCTCGGCGGCGGCGCGACGGCCGCGCCACAGCTCGGCCCAGCCGAGCCAGTAGAGGTGGTCCGGCGTCGCCTCGCCGGCGGCGAGCCCGCGGCGGAACGCGTGCGCGGCGCCGGCCGGCCGGTCGAACAGCAGCAGGTCGGCCCCCACCTGGAACCAGGGCTCCGGCGCCCCCTCGTAGAGCGGCGCGAAGCGGACGCCGTCCCAGTGCAGGAACCGGCACGGGTGGCCGGCGGCGGTGGACTCGGAGAACTGCGAGTAGAAGTGGGCGGCGAGCGTCGGGTCGCGGTACATCGTGCGGATCAGGGCGCCATTGCCCATCTGGAACCCCGCCCACGGCGGGAGCGTGGCGAAGAAGAAGCGGGTGTGGGGCGCCGGGTCCGGCTCGTACTCGCGCAGCTCGCGCCGCAGTGCCGCGCTCAGCGCGGCGCCCCGCTCGAAGTAGAACGCGGTGAGGTGCGAGGTCCATCCCCACGGACGCTCGGCGACCGCGAAGGCGGGAGAGCCGCCGGCGCCGGCGTGCCACCACAGCAGCACGGCGGTGAGGCCGACCCAGCCCCAGCGGTCGATCCGCCGGCAGGCGAAGCCCACGACCAGCGCGCCGGCGACCGCCGCCAGCGTGTAGTAGTAGCCGCTCCACACGTGGGCGACCGGTCCCACCGGCAGGGCGAAGACGAGGAACCAGGCGCCGGCGAAGGCGAGGATCCGGCGCCGCTCCGGGCCGACGGCGGTCGCGGCCGCGGCGGACGGCGGCGGCGGCAGCCACAGCGCGAGCGCGGCCAGCGCGGCGAGCGGCAGGAGGGCGGGGCCGCGGGCGGCGAGCCCGCGCGCCAGCCCGGCGGGGTGGTCGAGTCCGAGCAGGGTCTGCAGGCCGTGCACCCACGCCGCCGCGAAGTGGCCCGGGCTCGGGTGGAGGACCGCGGCCGCGGCCGGGTGGCTCTGGCGCATGAGGACGACCAGGGCGAGCCACAGGGCCGACAGCAGCGCGAAGGGGGCGAGCCGCCGGGCGAGCGCGGGCAGGGTCGGTCGCGTGCCCGCGCCCCACCACGCCCAGGCCGCCAGTGCCGCCGGCAGCGGGAACGCCACCTCCTTGCTCGCCAGGGCGCCCAGGTACGCGGCGCAGGCTCCGACGTCGCGCCCGCGCCGGAACAGGGCCAGCGACGCGAGCGCGAACCCGAGGGCGAACAGGTCCTGGCTGCAGGAGATCCAGGTCAGGTTGACCCGCTGCAGCGGCAGCGTCGCGAAGTAGAGGGCTCCGGCCATCACGCCCGCCGCCGGCAGGAAGGCGCGGAGCAGGTCGACGAGCAGGGCGAGCGCCGCCGCGAAGGCGACCGCGTTGACGAGGTGGAACACCCACGGCGCCCCGTCGGCGATCGGCGTGAGCGCCGCGAAGTAGAGCTGCCGCGTCAGCGGCCGGTAGTAGTTGCCGAGCGCCCCCGGCTCGCGCAGCGACTCGCCCAGCGGGCGGGTCCGGGCCTCCTCGAGGAACAGGTGATCGTCGTTGAGGAACCCGGTGCCGAGCGCACCGGCATAGAGGGCGCCGAGGCCCGCGACGGCGACCAGCACGGCCGCCCAGCGGGGGATCGCGCGGGGATGGGTCACGGCGGCGCAATCTAGCAGCCGTCCGCCCGCCCGGCCACCGGCGGGCACGCCGGCGCCCGCAGGGCGGCCGGTTTGCCGCTAAGGGTGCCCGCCTGCCGGGCCGATAACACGAGGGCGCCCGCGGGCCCGCGGGCGCCATCCGCCCGGAGGGACGTCCATGTCGTCGCAGCCGCGGGACCCCCTGGTCAGCTCGGACGGCCTCGACCGCCGCGCCTGGTCGCTGTGGGTCCTCGCCTTCGCGGTCATCCTCGCGCTCACCGCCGCGGTCCCCACCCTGTACCTGCCGATGGTCCAGTTGCTGGTCGCCGAGGACCCGGACAACCTGTGGATCCAGAACGGGTACACGGTGGGCGTGAGCCTGGCCGGGCTGGTGCTCATCTTCTGCCTGTTCACGATTCACAAGCAGCGCGAGATCATCCGCATGCGGGCGGCGCTCGACACGGACGAGCGCGGCCTGCAGGACGCGCGGGCGCGGCTCTCCGAGGTCTCGGCGCTGTTCCAGCTCTCGACCACGCTCAACCTGCAGCTGCAGCTCAACGCGATCCTCGAGATCATCGTGCGCCGGGTGCTGGCGACCCTCAAGGCCCAGCAGGCCTCGATCATGATCTACAACCCCGAGACCGGACTGCTCGAGACCCGCGCCAGCTACGGCCTCGAGTCCGAGTACGCGCTCAACGCGCGGGCGCGCCTGGGCGAGGGGATCGCCGGCTGGGTGGCCCAGCAGCAGGAGGGCGTGGTCCTCGGGTCGCGGGCGCCCAACGAGGCGCTCGGCCAGCACTACAAGAGCAACCGCAGCATCACCTCCGCGCTGTCGCTCCCGCTGCGCGTGGGCGACCGCTGCGTCGGGGTGCTGAACGTCAACCGGATCAACCACCCCGAGCCGTACCGCGAGCACCATCGCGAGCTGCTGCGCATGTTCGCCGAGCACGTCGGGGCGGTGGTCGACCGCGCGGAGGTCATGGAGCGGCTGAGCGCGCACGCCCAGGCCCTCGAGTCCTCGAACCTCCAGCTCGCCGAGATGAACCGGATGAAGGACGTGTTCCTCTCCACCGCGTCCCACGAGCTGAGGACCCCGCTCACCTCGGTGATCGCCTACTCCGAGCTGCTCGAGGAACACGAGGTCGCCCTCTCGAGCGACCAGCGCGGCGAGTTCCTCGGCCGGCTCCAGGGCGAGGCGAAGCGCCTGCTGGCGCTGATCGACGACATCCTCGACCTGTCGCGGCTCGAGACCGGGAAGCTCGCCCTGCGGCGGGAGCGGGTCTCGATGAACGCCGTGGTGCGCGCCGCGATCGAGACCGCACGCCCGCTCGCCGAGAAGTACGGCGTGACGATCGAGTCCCGCCTCGACGAGGCGCTCGGCGAGGCCGACGTGGACGAGGTCAAGATCCGCCAGGTGGTCGTCAACCTGCTGGTCAACGCGGTCAAGTTCAGCCCCGAACGGGGCGTCATCACGGTCGTCACCCGCGTCGACGGCTCCTTCTTCGTGGTCGAGGTCGTGGACCGCGGTCCCGGCATCGAGCCGGAGGCGACCGCCCACATCTTCGAGCTCTTCGGCCAGGGCATCCGCGACGGCGAAGCCCGCTCGAGCGGCCTGGGGATCGGGCTCCACCTCGTCCGCCGCATCACCGAGCTGCACGGCGGGCACGTCGGCGTGAACAGCGTGCCCGGCCAGGGCAGCACGTTCTGGGTGCGGTTGCCGGAGGCGCCGGCCGGCGCCGAGCGGGTCGCCTCGGCGGCCTGACCGTCCCGGGCGACGGATCGCCTGCCCCGCCGGCCGCGGGAGCGTGCGCTCCGCGAGGAGGATGAGCACGCCTGGCGGCAGCTCTATG
>CAZKQE010000203.1:0-5472 GCA_964554725.1 uncultured bacterium | reverse complement strand
GGCGTGATCGTCAACGTGGACGGGGGCTCCGACGACGGCACCCCCGAGCGCGTGCTCGACCCGGCGCGCCGCGCCCCCGACGGCGCCGGAGGGCTGCGCACGATCCACCGCGTCAGCGCGCGCTACCCGGGCCTGCTCTCGCGCGCGAAGGAGATCCAGGTGGTGCTGGCCGCGAACGAGCTGGTCGGGGCGCGCGCGCTGGCGATCATCGACCCCGACTGCGCGGTCTCGGCCGACTCGGTCGCGGGGCTGCTGCGGCCGGTGCTCGAGGAGCCGTGCGACTTCGTCACCCCGGTGTACTCGCGCGCCTGGTGCGAGGGACTGCTCGTGACCCAGCTCGTCCGCCCGGCGCTCCGCGGCGTCTACCGCCGCGCCCCGGCCGAGCCGGTGACCGGCGAGTGGGCCTGTTCGTCGCGCTTCGCCAGCGACCGGCTCGCGGGCCCGCTGTGGGACACCGACCTCGGCACCACCGGGGTCTCGCTGTGGCTGGCGACCGAGGCGATCGCCTCCGGCGATCGCCTGCGCCAGGTGGGGCTCGGGCTCCGCCCGGCGCCGCTGCGCCCGGTCCGTGCCGGGCTGCCGGACATCTTCGCGCCGATCGTGAGCGGTCTCTTCCGCTGCGTCGGGCTGCACGAGGCGCACTGGCGCGCGGCGGCGGAGGCCGGGGAGGTCCCCACCGTGGGCGCGGCGGCCCCGGCGCCGGAGGCGGGCGAGCGGCCCGACGCGGAGCCGCTGGCGCGCTCCTTCCGGTCCGGCATGCGCGACCTCGAGCCGGTGCTGCGCGGGGTCCTCCGCCCGGCGACCTGGCAGTCGCTGCGGGAGGTCGCCGACGCCTCCGAGGGCGCGCCGCGGTTCACGGACGACCTGTGGGCGACGGTGGTCTACGAGTTCGCCGCCGCCTTCCACCACGGCCCGATGCATCGGGACCATCTGACGCAGACCCTGGTCACGCCCTACCTCGGACGCACGGCGTCGTTCCTCGCCGCCCACACGTCCGCGCCCGCGGCCGCGGCCGCCGCGGCCGTCGACTCGCTCCACCTGGCCTTCGAACGCGCGAAACCGCACCTGATGGAATGCTGGAACCCGGGAGGTACGCCATGATCCAGATGATCGCCGACGCCCTGCGGGAGGCGTGGTATCACTTCTCGGAGGGCTTCGCCGCCTTCCTGCCCCGTCTCATCGCCATGCTGGTGATCGTCCTCGCCGGCTGGCTGATCGCCGCGGCGGCGGCGTTCGTCGTCCGCCACCTGCTGCGCCTGTTCCGGGTCAACGCGCTGGCGGACCGCACCGGGGCCAGCGAGATGCTGCAGCGCGCCGAGCTGCCGCCGGCGGACCGGCTGGTCGCGACCGGCCTGTTCTGGATCATCTGGCTCGGGTTCCTCGCCAGCGGCGTCAGCGCCCTCGGCCTGACCGGGATGGAGCGGCTCACCGCCGAGTTCATCCACTTCCTGCCGCGCATCGTCGTGGCGATCGCCATTTTGGTGGCTGGGTTCGTGCTCGCGAACTTAGCCTGGCGCGACACCCTGCTGGCCGCGGTGAACGCGAACATCCCGTCCGCGCGGCTGTTGAGCGGGGCGGTGCGCTTCCTCGCCGCGCTGCTCGCGGTGGCGATGGCGCTCGAGCAGCTCGGCATCGCGCGTCAGGTGGTCGTCACCGCGTTCGCGATCGTCTTCGGCGCCGTCATGCTGGGGATCGCGATCGCCTTCGGGATCGGCGGCGGCGGGGTCGCCAAGCGCATCCTCGAGCAGCAGTTCCCGGGCGCGGCGAAAGGCGAGGAGGACCATGTCTCGCACCTCTGAGCCGGCGCGCGAGGCGCTCGGGCGCGCGCTCGCCGACGGCGGGCAGGAGCGCCGCTCATGACGCGCCTCCGCCCCGGCAGCCCCTATCCGCTCGGCGCCACCTGGGACGGGCTCGGCGTCAACTTCGCGTTGTTCACCCAGTCGGCGACGCGGGTCGAGCTGTGTCTGTTCGACTCCGCCGAGGCGACCGCGGAGTCGGCGCGGCTCGAGCTGCCCGAGCAGACCGACCAGGTGTGGCACGGCTACCTGCCGGCCGCGCGCCCCGGCCAGCTCTACGGGTACCGGGTGCACGGCCCCTACGACCCGCGCGCCGGGCACCGATTCAATCCTCACAAGGTGTTGCTCGATCCCTACGCGAAGGCGATCGGACGCCTGACCCGCTGGCGCGACGAGATCTTCGGCTACCGGATCGGCGATCCCGCCGCCGACCTGTCGATGGACGACCGCGACAACGCCGCCTGGGCGCCGCTCGCCGCGGTCATCGACCCGTCGTTCGTGTGGGGCGAGGACCGCGGCCCGCGCACGCCGTGGCACGAGACGATCATCTACGAGGCGCACGTCAAGGGGCTCACCCGCCTCCACCCCGAAGTGCCCGAACGGCTGCGCGGCACCTACGCCGGGCTCGCCAGCGCGCCGGTCGTCCGGCACCTGCGCGAGCTGGGGGTCACCGCGATCGAGCTGATGCCGGTCCACCACCACGCGGACGAGCCCCACCTGGTCGAGCGCGGTCTCTCGAACTACTGGGGTTACAGCACGCTCTCCTACTTCGCGCCCGACATCCGATACTCCGCACTCGGTGCCTCGATCGACACCGTGCGCGAGTTCAAACAGATGGTGCGCTCGCTGCACGACGCCGGGATCGAGGTGATCCTCGACGTGGTCTACAACCACACCGCCGAGGGGAACCGGCTGGGGCCGACCCTGTCGCTGCGCGGCATCGACAACGACGCCTACTACCGCCTGCGGCCGGACGACCGGCGCGACTACGTGGACTTCACCGGCTGCGGCAACACCCTCGACATGACGCATCCGCACGTGCTCCAGCTGGTCATGGACAGCCTGCGCTACTGGATCCTCGACATGCACGTGGACGGGTTCCGCTTCGACCTCGCCAGCGCGCTCGCGCGCGAGCTGTTCGAGGTGGACCGTCTCGCCGCGTTCTTCGACATCATCCACCAGGACCCGGTGCTGTCGCAGGTGAAGCTGATCGCCGAGCCGTGGGATCTGGGCGCGGGCGGCTATCAGGTCGGCAACTTCCCGGTGCGCTGGGCGGAGTGGAACGGGAAGTACCGCGACGCCGTGCGGGGATTCTGGCGCGGGGACGGCTGCACCGCCTCGGAGCTGGCGACCCGCCTGGCGGGCAGCGCGGACCTCTACGGGCACAGCGGGAGAAGGCCCTACGCCAGCATCAACTTCGTCACCGCGCACGACGGCTTCACCCTGCGGGACCTGGTGAGCTATAACGAGAAGCACAACGAGGCCAACCAGGAGGGGAACGCCGATGGGGAGAACCACAACCTGAGTTGGAACTGCGGTGTCGAGGGGGAGACCTCCGACCCCGCGATCCGCGCCCTGCGCGAGCGCCAGAAGCGCAACCTCATCGCCACCCTGATGCTCTCCCAGGGCGTGCCGATGATCCGGGGAGGCGACGAGCTGAGTCACACGCAACGCGGGAACAACAACGCCTACTGCCAGGACAACGAGCTCTCCTGGCTGCACTGGGACCTCGACGAGGACGCGCGCGCGTTCCTCGCGTTCTGCCGGCGGGTGGTCCGCATCCGCAGGGAGAACGGGGCGCTGCGCCGCCGCCGCTTCCTGCACGGACATCGCGTGCGCGGCTCCGACATCAAGGACATCGCCTGGCTCGCCCCGTCGGGCGGCGAGATGACCGAGCAGGACTGGAACCGACCGGCCGCCCGCTGTCTCGGCGTGCGGCTCGTGCGCGAGGAGGTCGCCGAGGACGGTTCGGACCTGCCGCCGAACACGCTGCTGCTGCTCTTCAACGCCCAACCGGAGACGGTGCCGTTCCGGTTGCCGGCGCATGATGCGGAGGAACGCTGGGAACTGCTCCTCGAGACGGTGGACGGACGCGAGCCCGGCGCGACGGCGGTGGCGGACGGGAGCTATCCGCTCGCGGGGCGGTCGGTGGCGGTCCTGCGACTGCAGTCGTCATGACCGCGCCGGACGTCCCCCGCGCAGGATCCGCCCACGCCGCCGGCGAACGGACCGCGGCGGAGGCTGCGCCCGCGCCGCCGGCCGGGTCGCGGCTCACCGACTACGACCTCCATCTCTTCAACGAGGGCCGGCACCTCCACCTCTACGAGAAACTGGGCGCCCACCCGGTGGGCGAGGGGGGGCGCGACGGCACCGCCTTCGCCGTCTGGGCCCCCAACGCCCGTTGGGTCGCCGTGGTCGGCGACTTCAACGGCTGGGACGCCGCCCGCCACCCGCTCGCCCCGCGCGGCGCGAGCGGGATCTGGGAGGGCGTGGTCGCGGAGGCCCGGCCGGGCGCGCTCTACAAGTACGCCATCGAGTCGCGGCACCGGGACTACCGGGTGGAGAAGAGCGACCCGTTCGCGTTCGCCGCCGAGCTGCGGCCGCAGACCGCCTCGCGCGTCTGGGATCTCTCGGGCTACGCGTGGGGCGACGGGGAGTGGATGAAGGGCCGCGCCGCGCGGCATCACACGCGCGCGCCGATCTCCGTCTACGAGGTGCACCTCGGCTCGTGGATGCGGGTGCCCGAGGAGGGGAACCGCTGGCTCACCTACCGCGAGATCGCGCCGCGGCTGGCCGAGTACGTGGCCTCCATGGGCTTCACCCACGTCGAGCTGCTGCCGGTCATGGAGCATCCGTTCGACGGCAGCTGGGGGTATCAGTCCATCGGCTACTTCGCGCCCACCGGCCGCTTCGGCAGCCCGCAGGACTTCATGTTCCTGGTGGACACGCTCCACCGCGCCGGCGTCGGGGTGATCCTCGACTGGGTGCCGGCGCACTTCCCGAAGGACGAGCACGGCCTCGCCTACTTCGACGGCACCCACCTCTATGAGCACGGCGACCCGCGCAAGGGGCACCATCCCGACTGGGACACGGCGGTGTTCAATTACGGCCGCCACGAGGTGCGATCGTTCCTGCTCAGCAGCGCGATGTTCTGGCTCGACCGCTACCACGCCGACGGCCTGCGCGTGGACGCGGTGGCCTCGATGCTCTACCTCGACTACTCGCGCAAGGCCGGCGAGTGGGTCCCCAACCCCCACGGAGGCAACGAGAACCTGGAGGCCATCGCGTTCCTGAGGCGCCTCAACGAGACCGTCTACGGCCTGCACCCCGGCATCGTGACGATCGCCGAGGAGTCGACGGCATGGCCGGCGGTCTCGCAGCCGACCTCCGCGGGCGGGCTGGGGTTCGGGTTCAAGTGGAACATGGGCTGGATGAACGACACGCTCGCCTACCTGCGCGAGGATCCGGTTCACCGCCGCTGGCACCACGACCGCATGACCTTCGGCCTCATGTACGCGTTCACCGAGAATTTCGTCCTGCCCCTCTCGCACGACGAGGTGGTGCACGGCAAGGGCTCGCTCCTGGCGCGCGTGCCTGGCGACGGCTGGCAGAAGTTCGCGGGCCTGCGCGCCTACTACGCGTTCATGTGGGCGCACCCGGGCAAGAAGCTCCTCTT
>CAZKQE010000202.1:0-5506 GCA_964554725.1 uncultured bacterium | reverse complement strand
CCGCGCCGGGCACCCGGCGCTCGAGCTCGCGGACGGGACGCTGGTGCTGGACCGGGTCCGCGGCCGCGCGTTCGTCCTCGAGGGCGTGGCGGCGCGGCTGTGGGCGACGGCCGACGGACGCCCGGGCGACGGGACGCCGGCCGCCGAACGCGTGCTCGAGGGACTGGTCGCGGCGGGGCTGCTCGAGCGCGACGGGGACTAGGCGGCGGCCGCGAACGCGCGGCCGGCGTCGTCAGCGGGCCGGGTCGCCGTCCGTCCGCGGGGCGGGCAGCTCGCGCGGCCCCAGCAGCGCGTACCAGACCATGATCGCGGCCGCCCAGGGCACGCTGCGCAGCAGGTAGAGGTTCATCCGCATCGCGCGCTCGTGGAGGGCGCCCTCGCGCGGGACGCTCATCACCAGGACCATCGCCGCCACCACCAGGAGCAGTTCGACCGCCACGATCGCCGGCACGCCGACGGTGATCGCGAAGCGCCGCGCCCGCCGGGACGCGCGTCCCCCGGCCAGACACAGCGCGACGAACAGGCCGAGCTCGCCCGGGGCGGCGATCTCGAGCACGTCGACCGTCACCCCGTCGCGGTAGAACAGCGCCAGGATCCCGTTGACGACCGCGGTGAGCGCGCGCTGGTAGTGGGGCATCAGCAGCCAGCAGGGGACCGCGAGCAGCGCGCTCCACGCCAGCAGGCGCCACGGCCAGCTCATGCGGGCCGCGAGCGCGCGGGCGACTTCCGGGTCCAGAGCAGGAACAGCATGCAGGCGATGGCGATGGTCACCGTCTGCCAGACGTAGACGTGGATGAAGTCCACCACCCGGCGGTCCCACTTCAGGATCGCGATCATCGTCAGGATCCGCGCCAGATTGTAGACCCACAGCACCAGCGCGCCGGCGGCCATCCCGACCAGCTTCCATGCCGGCGCGGCGGGGAACGCGACGATCCCGGACCACAGCAGCGCGGTCGGCATCAGGGTCGTGCAGTCGGAGGCGATCGAGGCCGGCAGCGCGTCGCGGAACCGCACCACGTCCCCCTGCACGTCGGACGGCTGGCCCGCCAGCGCGCCCAGCCAGCGGACGTTGGCGATCGTCGCCCCGACGAACCAGTCCTCGACCGCCGGGACGAGCGAGAACACGACCAGCGCGCCCACCCACACGGCGGCGAACCGCAGCAGGAACCCGCCGGTGGGCCGCGCGTCCGGCCGCGGACGGGGTCCCGGGGATGGGGCTCGCTCTCGACGCGTCACCGCGGGACCCTCCGGACCGCCCGACCTGCGCGAGCGCCCGACGCTAGCACCGGGCTCGCGCCGGGCGCAACGCCGCGGCGCGATCAGGGCGACGGCAGACGGTTCCAGTCGACGACGTAGTTGAGCACCGCGGAACGCGGTGAGCCCACCGGCAGCGTGGCGAGCAGCCGCCCGCCGTCCGGCGTCACCGCCAGCCCCAGGGCGCCGGGCGGCAGGCGGAACAGCGGGCGGGGGCGCTGTGCCGAGAAGCCCGGCCCCGCGCCGACCTCCGAGATCATCAGCGACACGCCGTCCGGGCCGAGGTAGGCGAACCGGCGCCCGCCCGCGAGCCACACCGGCGAGGGCACGGTGGCGCCGTTGAACGTGCCCTCCTCCGAGAGCTGGTAGGGCTCGCCCATCTCCGGATAGGACTGAACGTAGTACTGCGAGATCCCCGAACGGTCCGACGCGTAGGCCAGCCAGCGCCCGTCGGGGGACAACGACGCGGGACCCTCGTTCGCCAGTCCGCGCACCAGCGGCTTCGGCACCCGCTCGCCCTCGAGCGGCAGCGCCCACAGGTCCCAGCTGGTCGCCAGGTCGAAGGAGAGCACGATCAGCGCGCGCCCGTCGCCGGTCCACTCCTGCGGGGCGTTGAACAGCGGGGCGACGGTGGGCAGGGTCTCGTCGCTGCCGGACCCGTCGAGCCGCCGGACGTAGAGCACCTGCGGGCCGGTGCGGTTCGAGCTGTAGGCGATGCGGTCGCTGCCCGGCGACCAGGCCGGGGCCAGGTTGCGGCCGGGCTCGAACACCAGACGCGTCGCGACGTCGCGGGTGAGATCGGCGATCCAGATGTCGGACGAGGTCGCCGAGTTGCGACGCTCGACCGCGACCCGTCGCCCGTCCGGCGAGATGCGCAGGGCCTCGTAGTGGCCGACCGGCATGCGCACCGTCCCGCGGCGCTCGCCCTGCAGGTCGAACCACACCAGCTCGGTGTTCTGCAGGCTGGCGCTCGGGAAGGCCATCGCGCCGGTGGCGGACACGGAGGTCGCCGGCTCCGAGTCGTAGGTCGAGAACCCGCTCGCCTCGCCGAGCACCGCGGGCTCGCCGCGCAGGCGCCGCCCGCGCGGGTCGAACCGCTGCGCCATCATCTGGCCGTTGCGCGCGAACACCAGCCAGCCGGGCTCGGCGTAGACCGGGGCCGCGGCCGAGGTCATCAGCGGCCTCGCCTCCCCCGACGCCAGCGACCCGACGAAGGCGTCGTAGTTGCCCTGGCGGGCGGGGATCGCGACGAACAGGAAGTGGCGGCCGTCGGGCAGGAAACAGGGGAACCGGTGGCCGGTCTCGTGACGCGTGGAGTCCACGCGGGTCACCGCGACCGACTCGCCGCCGGTGGCGCGGACGCGGTGGAGCGGCCCCGACGAGGCGGGCGCGAACACGATCACGTCGCCACGGCCCCAGCTGCCGCCGCGGCCGGACGGCGCCGGACAGATGTCCACCACCGGGCCGCCCGCGGCCGGGATCCGCAGCAGCTTGCCGTTGGCGAAGAAGGCGATCGACCGGCCGTCCGGCGACCAGAAGGGCAGGTACGCGGCCTCGGTGCCGGCCAGCTTGCGCGCGCCCTCGGAGTCGACCGTCCGCACCCACAGGTACTGGCTGCTGCTCGAGTCGCTGGCGACGAACGCGACCGCGCGGCCGTCCGGCGAGACCGCCACGTCCCCGGGGTTCCGGTTGACCAGCGCGGCCTCCGGGACCGCGAGCTGGAAGCGGCCGGGCGCGCTCCCCGCCGGGGCCGGGAGCAGGCGCGCGACCGCCGCCCCCAGGACCGCGCCCAGCACGAGTCCGGCCGCGATCGCGGGCAGGCTCACGCGCGCACGCCGGCGCGACGCGCCGCCGCGGATCGTGAGGTCCTCCCGCAACCCGCCCGGGGCCTCGTGGACCGAGCCGAGGACGAACGCCAGGTCGTGGGCGGACTGGAACCGCCGCACCGGGTCCTTCTCCAGGCAGCGTTCGATGATGCGGTTGAGCCCCGACGGCACGTCCGCCCGCTCGTCGGGCAGCGGTGCGGGCTCGGCGTTGAGGATCGCGGCCATGATCTCGACGCTGGAGCCGCCGCGGAAGGCGCGCTCGCCGCTCAGCATCTCGTAGAGGATGGTCCCGAACGCGAAGATGTCCGAGCGCGGGTCCGCGGGCTGCCCCAGCACCTGCTCGGGCGCCATGTAGCCGGCGGTGCCCATGATCGTCTGGCTGCCGGTGAGTCCGGCGACCGAGGGCGCCCCGCCGGCCGCGCCGGCCGGACTCCCCGGGCGGGTCAGCTTGGCGAGCCCGAAGTCGAGGATCTTGAGCCGCCCCTCGCGCGTGACGAACAGGTTCTCGGGCTTCAGGTCGCGATGGACGATGCCGTGATCGTGCGCCGCGGCCAGCCCCTCGGCGATCTGGAGCGCGAACTCCAGCATCCGCCGCACCGGGATGGGGCCGGCGTCGAGCCGCTCGCGCAGGGTCTGCCCGTCCAGCAGCTCCGAGACCACGTACGGCGTGCCGTCGTGGGTGCCGACGTCGTGGATGGCGAGGATGTTCGGGTGGTTGAGCCGGCCGGCGGCGCGCGCCTCCTGCTCGAAGCGGCCGAGACGCTCGGGGTCCGTGATGAACGGCTCGGGCAGGATCTTCACCGCGACCTCGCGCTCGAGGCGGCGGTCGAGGGCGCGATACACCTCGCCCATCGCCCCCGCCCCGAGCGGGTCGAGGATCTCGTAGGGACCGAGTTGTCTGCCCGCAGCCAGCATGGTTCAGGGGGCTCCCGCGACCGATGGGAGGACGTGCGTCCCCGGACGGCGAGGACCGGGGAGCGACCTTAGCATCATCTCACCGCCCGGAGAACCTCGGGCGGCCGCGCACGGACCGCGCCCGCAGGCGCACCCGCACGCGGCGCAGCACGTCGCGCATGTGGCGCCAGGCGAGCCGCGCCCCCGGGCGTCCGGCGCGGGCGAGCGGCATCCACTCGGCGCTCGCGGCGTCGTCGGCGGCGCGCGGCTCCCCGCCGCGCCAGCGGGCGAGCCAGTAGAAGTTGAGGGTCGGGAAGTAGCCGAAGCCGCGCAGGAAATAGCGGTCGTGGAAGTACCCGAGCGGCGCGATCGCGCCGACCGTGAGCCCGGTCTCCTCGCGCAGCTCGCGCCGCGCGGCGACGTCCAGGTCCTCGCCCACGTCCACGAACCCGCCCGGGAAGTCGAGATAGCCGCGCCGCGGCCGGTGGCCCCGGCGCAGCATGAGGATCGCGCCCTCGCGCTCGACGATCATCCCGGCGCACGCGCGCGGGTAGTCGAACATCAGGTAGCGGCAGCGCGGGCAGCGGATGCGGCGCGGGTCGTCCCGCTCGCTGCGGACCACCGGCGCGCCGCAGCGGCGGCACGGAAACTCCGTCACCGCGGGATCACCGAGATCACGGCCGGCAGCGGGACCCGCGCCCCGGCCGCCTCCGGCACGTCGCCCGTCCCCTTCCAGGGGCCGAAGCTGGCGTAGTGGAACGGCGGCACGCTCACGCACAGCTCGGCCTCGTAGCCGCCGTCCATCGCCATCGCGTGCGAGAGGCCGATCGGGGCCTCCTGGAGCAGCCGGGCGAAGTCCCACAGCGTATAGCCGCCCTCGCTGGTGATGACGAGGATGCGCCCGCGCCCGTCCTGCGCGACCACGGTGCGGTTGGCGACCACGTCGCTCCTGCGGATCCGCGGCCGCCCCGCAGCGTCGAACAGCATGAACGACTGGGCCACCTCGCGCCATCCCGGCGCCTCCGGGTCGAGCGGCTCCCGCTCGAGGTCCAGCACCCGCGCCCCGCCCGGTCCCTCCATCGGCGAAGCGACCAGTGCGGCCTTGAACCCGGGGTGAAGCCGCTTCGAGACCCGCACGCCATCGCACACCAGCAGGCCCATGTAGGAGAGGTCGGGGTAGTACTGCCCGGCGTTGAAGACCGCCAGCGCGCCGGTGCGCTGCTGCCACTCGACGATCGAGAGCGGCACCCCCTCGGGATCGCGCGAGTAGTGGTGGACGCGCAGCCGCACCCGCTCGGGGTCGAGCCGCAGGACGGCGATCTCCGACGATCCGCGCCGGCACCACGGGTCGCCGCGCAGGGTGGTGAACTCCATGCCGTCCCGCAGCGTGCGCCAGCGCGGCCCGCCCGCGTTGCGCACGACCGACAGCGCGAGCACGGCGAGCACGGCCAGGACCAGCAGGATCAGCGTGCGGCGGAGCGGCATGGGCCGGCATTCTGGTCGCCGGGACCGCGCCGAGTCAACGCGCGCCG
>CAZKQE010000201.1:0-5519 GCA_964554725.1 uncultured bacterium | reverse complement strand
CGCCGCCGCCCGCCCGTCCCGATCTCAGCGCGCCGTGGCACTTCCCCGCACGATCGCGATGCTCGCGGTGTGGCCGTGCAGGAAATTCCTCTCCCCCACCGGCCCGATCTCGCCGGCGGCGAAGAACCCCGCCGCCGGCACCGGTCCCCCGAGCGCCGCGGCGAGCGTCGCGACGTCGCGGTCCGGGCGGCCGAAGAACGCGCGGCCGCGTCCGTTGCACGAGAACAGCAGCGCGCCCGCGGCGCGCGTGTCGAACTCCTGCGGCGCCAGCAGCAGCTCCAGGTCCTCGATCGCCGTCCCGGCGTCGCGCACGTGCAGCCGCACCCGCTCGTTCTCGGCCATGAGGTCCGCCACCGCCAGCACGCCGCGGTCACGGTCGGCGCCGAGCAGGTTCCGGATGAGATAGTCGCCGCGCCCCGACGCCTCGCCGCGCGCCGGGCGCCCCACGTAGAGCCCGCCCTTCAGGCACTCGCGCTCGCGCTCCGGCAGCTCGCGCAGGACCTGTTCGACGCGCTCGAGCGCCGGCTGGCCGTCCAGCTCGATCACGATGTTCCGGTCGGCCCGCGTCACCGTGAGCGGCGGACCGATCGGCCGGCAGCCCTGCGAGACCACCACGTCCACGCGCAGCGCCCCCTTGAGCGCGATCGCGACGCCCCCCTCGGTCGCCACCCAGTCGTTGAGCAGCAGCGTGTTGGCGTGCGGGCGCGGTCCGGCGCTCGCCATGCCGCCGACGACGCGCACGCCCGGGGCGTTCCGGTTGAACGCGCGCAGCACGCGCTCGGCGTCGAGCGAGAACGGGTCGCCGAACAGGATCACCAGCTCGGCGCGGTCGGCGCCCGGCGTGTGGCGGGCGAATTCGAGCGGGTCCTCGATCGCCTCGCCCCACGCGGAGGGCGCCAGCACGAACGGCTTCACCTCGACGCCCGGCAGGCGCGCGGCGACCGCGGTGAGCGCCGGGCCCTGCTCGAACTCGTGGCCGGCGCCGATTACCGAGACGCCGCTCGCCCCGGCGAGGCAGCCGGGCGCGAGACGGCGCCGGAAGACCTCCGCGATCGCCTCGGCCCCGGGGACGAGCGGTGCCGTGAAGAACAGGAGCACGAGGTCCACCGGACCCTCGCCGAGCGCGGTCGCCAGCGCCTCGGCGACCTCGGCGGCCGCGTCCTCCGGCTCGGCCGCGCGGGAGGCGGCCTCGGCCCAGCGCATGGGGCCCGTGGTCCCGGGTGACGGGCTCATGGGATCATCGTGCGTACGGGCGCGGCGGGCGCCGCGGCGCGCGAGGCACTCAGTGCCCGCGCAGGATCTCGCGGGCGATGATCATGCGCTGGATCTCGCTCGTGCCCTCGCCGATCTCCATCAGCTTGGCGTCGCGATGCATGCGCTCGACCGGCACGTCGCGGCAGTAGCCGATGCCGCCGTGGATCTGGATCGCCTTGTCGGTCACCCAGTTCGCCGCCTCGCTCGCGAACAGCTTCGCCATCGAGGCCTCTTTCTCGAAGTCCTTCCCGGCGTCCTTCAGCATCGCGGCGTAGTAGACGAGATGCCGCGAGGCCTCGAGCTTCATTCTCATGTCGGCGAGCATGAACTGCACCGCCTGGAAGTTGGCGATCGGCTGGCCGAACTGCTTGCGCTCCTTCGCGTAGCGGATCGCGTGCTCGTACGAGCCCTGGGCGAGGCCCAGCGCGAGCGCGCCGATCGAGATGCGCCCGCCGGTGAGCGTGCGCATGAACGCCTTGAAGCCGCCGGCGGGGTCGCCGAGCAGCGCGCCCTCGGGGATCGCGCAGTCCTGGAACACGATCTCCACCGTGTCCGAGCCGCGCAGGCCCATCTTCTTCTCGCGCTTGCCGACGCGGAACCCGGGGGTGGCGGTGTCCATGATGAACGCCGAGATCCCCTTGGTGCCCTTGCTGGCGTCGGTGCGGGCGGTGAACGTGATGTACTTCGCCACGCTGCCGTTCGTGATGTAGATCTTGGAGCCGTTCACGCGCCAGCCGCCGCCGGTCTTCTCGGCGCGCGTCTCGGTGCCGGCCGAGTCCGACCCGGCGTTGGGCTCGGTGAGGCCGAAGGCGCCGATCGCCTCGCCCTTCGCCATCGGCGTCAGGTACTTCTGCTTCTGCTCCTCGGTGCCGATCATGTAGATCGGCCCGCAGCCGAGCGACACGTGCGCGGCGAGCGTGATCGCGGTCGAGCCGCAGGCGCGCGCGATCTCCTCCACCGCGATGACGTAGGCGAGCGTGTCGAGCCCGGCGCCGCCGTACTCCTCGGGGAACGGCAGGCCGAGGAATCCCAGCTCGCCCATCTGCTTCACGATGTCGGTCGGGAAGTCCTCGTTCTCGTCCAGGCCGCGGGCGGCCGGGGCCACCACCTCGTCCGCGAACTTGCGGGCCATCTCGCGCACCTGGTGGTGCTCGTCCTTCAGGAACAGCTCCATCGGCGGTCGGGCTCCGGGCGCGGGCGGCGTGAGTGGCGGGATGGCGTGATCGAGGGCGGGGAGCGCATACCGTCTCCCCGTCGCGAACCGACGGATGAATCTAAACCAGCCGGCGCCCGGATGGGAAGCGACGACCGGGCGGTTCCCGTGGCGGCGCCCTCTCCGGGCGGCGCGCCCGGCGGCCCATGGTCTCAGCGCGCGGGCGCGGGAGTCCGCGGCGCGCGGAACGGCCGCCGCGTCGTGCCGTCGTTCCGCACGCGCGTGTCGGCCTCGAGATCCCCGGTGCGACGATGCAGCGCCTCGACCACGAGCAGTCCGACCGCGCGCCCGGCATGGCCGTACCATGCCGCGCGCGGACGGTCCGGCACCTCGAAGCGCAGCTCCTCGCGCGACGCCTCCCCCGCCATCCCGGCCGCGGCCACCGCCGGCGACCGCACCGTGAGCGCCACGCGGAGCCCCGGCAGCGAGTCGGCCGACCCGGGGGTGGCGCGGACCCATCCCAGCAGCGTGACCTGCACGCGCCACTCGTCGCCGAACGGCTCGCCGTGCACCAGCCGGAACCGGTTCGCGAGCGGCATCGTGAGCCGCGGCGGACCCTCCGTGGCGCCCTCGGTCAGGTACAGATCGGGTTCGAAGGCGCCCCGCAGGCCGGCGGCGAACGCGGCCGCCTCGTCGGGATCGGCGGGCAGGCCTCCCGCGACGGCGTCGAGCAGCAGGACATGCGGCCGGTCGGGCGGCGTGAACGGGACCCGCGCGTCCTGCGCCGCGACGGACCCCGCGGCGGCGACCACCAGCGCCAGCGCCAGGGACAGCCGGCCGCTCATCCGACCTCCAGCGGCGCGCTCTCGATGAGCCGCCGGCCCACCGCACGCGCCCGCGCCAGCAGCGCCGGGTCGCGCGCGACGCTCCCGGCGTCGTTGTCGTCGTGGCGCCAGGCGAGCGTCTCCTCCCAGCGGGCCCCCACCCACTTCAGGAACCCGCGCACGCTGCGCTCGGCCATCTCGTGCGGGTGCCGCGCGCTGCACGCCGTCACGAACACCCCGCGCCGGGTGCGCGCCCACTTCGGGCGGAAGTCATGGCCGCCGCCCGCGACCCGCACCAGCGGCGTCACGCAGTTGCAGCGGTCCATCACCAGCTTGAGCGGGGCGCTCACGCCGTCGAAGTAGACCGGCGAGCCGACCGCGACCGCGTGCGCGGCCTCGAGCGCGGCGTAGACCCGGTCCATGTCGTCGTGGAGGACGCAGAAGCCGGTCGTGGGCTCGGGGCCGCAGGCCTGGCAGGGCTGGACCGCCAGCTCGTGGCAGCGCAGGTGCTCGGCGCGACCCCCGGCCTCCTCCGCGCCGGCGCACAGCTCGCCCAGCAGCAGGTCGACGCTGCTCCCGCGCACCGGGCTGCCGTTCAGCGCCACCAGCAGTCGGGGGGCGGGCCCGGCGGGCGCCCGGTCCGGCATGCGCGCCTAGCCGCGGGCGCGGCGGCCCTTCGGCTTCGCCGCCGGCCGCGATCTGCGCTTCGCGGGCTTGCGGGCCTTCGACTTCGCACCCGGCTTCGCCGCCGCTCGCGCCGTGGGGCGGGCGGCCTTCCGCGGCTTCGGCCTCGCCCCGGTCTTCGGCTTCGCGCCCGACGTCGCCGCCGGCCGCGCCTTCGCCCGGGCGCCGGCCGGGATCGCGCCCGGATGCGTCGCCCCGAACCACTCGCGGATGTAGGCGGCGATGTCCTGGGTCGAGGCGCCGGGTCCGAACAGGCGGCCGACGCCCATCTTCGCCAGCGTCTCCATGTCCTCGGGCGGGATGATGCCGCCACCGGTCAGCAGCCGGTCGCCGACGCCGCGGGCGCGCATCAGCTTCATCACCTCGGGGAACAGGGTCATGTGCGCGCCCGAGAGGATCGAGAGCGCGACCACGTCCACGTCCTCCTGGGCGGCCGCCTCGACGATCTGCTCCGGGGTCTGGTGCAGCCCGGTGTAGACCACCTCCATGCCCGCGTCGCGCAGCGCGGCGGCCACCACCTTGGCCCCGCGGTCGTGGCCGTCGAGCCCGGGCTTCCCCACCAGCACGCGGATCTTCCGCTGCATGCGTTCTCCTTCAGGGTCGTCGGCGCGCCGGTCGCCGCCGGCAGCTCCGGCGGGCGCGGCGTCCGCTGCGCTCTCGTCTCAGCCGATCGGCCGGTGCGCCGGGCCGGAGCCGTCGTCCTCGGCTTCCGGCAGGTTCGCCAGCTCGCTCTCGATCTCCTCCTCGCGCCGGCGCGCCGCCGCGAAGTCGGCGTCGCCCGCCGCGACCGGGTTCCCGTCCTCGTCGCGACGCGGCCGCACGACCCGGCGCTCCACCAGCGCGAGCGCGGCACGCGCCGCCTCCTCGGTCTCGAACCGCCACGCCCGGTACTCCTCGTCGCGCCCCAGCGCCTCGAGCCGCCACGGGTCGTGGTCCGGCGCGCCGCGCGTCACCCGCGCCGCCCACAGGTCGCCGCGGGCGAGCTGCTCGGGACCCGCGGGCGTCATCCCCGGCTCCGCGGTCGCGCCGCCGGGCGGCGGGATCAGGCGCACCCGATCACGGTCCCCGACCGGCAGGAACGAGAACCCGTCGGACGTGACGGCCGCCGCCTCGGCCGATGCCTCGGCTTCGGGGTCATCGTCCCACGGGTCGTCTTCGATGACCGACTCCGGGATCGGTTCGGGCCCCCCGCCGGGAGTACCCGTCGGCGCGGAGCCGGAGGAGCGCCGCAGCAGCAGGCTCAGCGCCCCCACCGCGGCCACCGCGATGACCGCCGTCATCAGGCTCGGATCCATGGCGCGCCGGTCAGAACTCCGGGCTCTCGACGTAGTCGCCGAACACCTCGCGCATGGCGTTCCGGATCTCGCCCTCGGTCGCGTAGTGCCGGGCGCAGTCGAGGATCCGCTCCATGAGGTTCGCCTCGCCGGCGGGCCGGCGCGCGGCATCCGTGAGCGCCCCGAGCGCCGCCCGGCAGGCACGGTCGTCGCGGGTGCGCCGGACCTCGGCGATGCACCGCTACTGCTCCTCCTAGACCTCGACGCAGATGTAGAGGATCCGGATCTCGAGCATCTCGTCCGGCTCGACGTACTCGTTCAAGCCGACGA
>CAZKQE010000200.1:0-5530 GCA_964554725.1 uncultured bacterium | reverse complement strand
CGCCGGCGCGCATCGCCGATGCTCGCGCGTCCATGACCGCCACCGCCCGACGCCACCCTCCGCGACCCGCGACCGTCCGGCGCCTCGGGAGTCGGGCGGCCGCGGGACGGGGGCGCGGATGACCGGTCCCCAGGCCCTCTACACCACGATCGGCCTCGGCACCGCCCTGCTCATCCTGGCGGTGCTGCTCTCCCCATGGGTGCGTCGCTCGCAGCTCTGGACGATCACGGTCACGCCGCTCGCCTCGATCATCGGCAGCGGGTTCCTGATCAGCGCCCCGCTCCTCTACGCCCACTTCGGGCGGCTCGCGGTGCCGGCGCTGATCCTCATCAACCTGGTCGCCTTCGGGATCGGGCTGGCGATCCGGCACAACATCAAGTACTTCGATCCCGACCGACGCGGCATGATGCGGCGCTGGGGGTTCCTGGGCGTGCTCGGACGCCTCGCCAGCGCCGCCCTCGGGGTCGCCTACATCGTCTCGGTGGCATTCTACGTCTCGCTCCTGACGGCGTTCGCCCTCGAATCGCTGGGCCTCTACCAGCCCGGTCGCGTGCGGGTGGCGAGCACCGCCATCCTCGTCTTCATCGCCGCCTACGGCTACCTGCGCGGGCTCCACGGGCTCGAGGCGCTGGAGAAGATCGCGGTCAATCTCAAGATGTCCATCATCGGCGGGCTGCTGCTGGTGCTCGCGGTGCACGCGGTGCGCTCCGGTCCCGGGCCGGACTACGGCCTGCCGCTGCTCGGCGTGCACAGCCTCCAGCTCCTGGGCGGGATGCTGCTGATCACCCAGGGCTTCGAGACCACGAAGTACCTGGGCCACCAGTACACCGTGCGGCCGCGGGTGCGCGCACTGCTGCTCTCGCAGGCGATCGCCGCGGTGGTGTACGTGGCGTTCGTCGGGCTGGTCGCGCCGCTGGTCGCCGGGGTGGACGCGAGCCGTGAGACGGCGATCATCGCCGTGATCGCCAGGCTCTCGGCCGGGCTCGGCGTCGCGCTCTCGCTGGGGGCCATCTTCAGCCAGTTCAGCGCCGCCGTGGCGGACACCGTCGGCACCGGCGGGATCGCCGAGCAGGAGACCGGCGGGCGCATCTCCGAGCGCGTGACCTACGTCGTCGTCGCCGCCGCCGGCATCCTCGTCCTGTGGACCCGGGACATCTTCTCGGTGATGGCGCTGGCTTCGCGCGCGTTCGCGGCCTACTACGCGATCCAGTGCCTGATCGCGACCCTCATCGCGCTCCTCGCCCGGCCGGACTCGCCCAAGCGCACGTTGAAGCTGGTCGCGTTCCCGCTCCTCGGCGTCCTGCTCCTGCTGGTGGCGGTCTTCGCGATCCCGGCCGAATAGCGGTCGCGCATGCGCGCGCGTCGGCGGGGCGGGCGCGGCCCGACGGCCGCTCGGAACGGGGGGGGAATGCCCGCCAGGGGGGCGGGCGGCGGGGCCGGAACCACCCCGGACGCGATTCGGCTTGACAGGCGTAGCATGATGCGGTACAATGTTTTACGTAGCAAGTAGCACGCGGGGCGCCACGGCGTCCCGGGAGGGCCCCAGGTTCGATCTGTCGAGCCCTCCGGCGGTACTGCCACGGCCCCCCGCATTCAACGCGGTCGCGGGGGTCCCGAGGCAGGGCGCGGCCCCGACGCACGGGGCCCCGTGTTCCGGCCGACGCATCCGCGTCTCATGCCGGAGCGCATCGCGCCGCTCCCCGGTCCCGGGGAGCCGATTCGACCGCGCATCCAGGCGGATGGCGGTCATCACTCGCGGTCTCCGGTCCGCGCCGGGCCTTCTCGGTTCGCCTGCCCGGCCGGCACGCGGACGCCGCTGAACCTCTGAACGAAAGGACATTCCGACATGACGTACAACATCGTCGATATCCAGGGCATCGGTAAGGAGTTCGCAGACAAGCTGAAGGTCGTCAACATCCACACCACGGAAGACCTGCTGAAGTTCACGCCCGACGAGACCAGCGTGAAGGCGCTCGCCGCGAAGACGGGCATCAGCGAGAACCTGTTCGCCAAGTGGAGCAAGATGGCCGGCCTGATGCGCGTGAACGGCATCGGCCCGCAGTACGCCGAGCTGCTGTTCCACTCGGGCGTCGAGACGGTCGAGAAGCTGCGCGAGCAGCCGGTCGACGGCCTGCTCCGCAAGCTGGGCGAGGTCAACGCGACGCGCAACCTGACGAACGGTCTGCCGAACATCGCGGACGTTCAGAAGTGGATGCAGAACGCCAAGGAAGTGACGACCCCGCAGCCGGTGGTCACCCGCTAGCCGCAGGTCGGCCAGCGGCATAGCCGCAGCATGGCGCAGCACGGACGGCCACGATCCTCACGGATCGTGGCCGTTCCTTCGTGCGCCCGCGCGGACCGGATCCACGGTTCGGACGGGACGGGAGCCACGGGACGCGGTAGATTGTCCGCACGGGCCCGGGGGCTCCGCGCGGGAGGTGGACGATGGCCTACGACGAGACACTGGCCGAACGGGTGCGCGACGTGCTCGGCGCGCGTCGCGGGATCGAGGAGAAGCGGATGTTCGGAGGACTCGCGTTCCTCCACCGCGGGCACATGGCGTGCGGGGTCGTGCGGAAGGACCTCATGGTCCGCGTCGGGCCCGACGCCTACGAGGCGGCGCTCCGTCGCGCCGGCGCCCGACCCATGGACTTCACCGGGCGCCCGCTGCGCGGCATGGTCTACGTGGCCGGCCCGGGGATGCGGACCCGCGCCCAGCTCGAGCGCTGGGTGGGCGAGGGTCTGGCGTTCACCGGCTCCCTGCCGGCGAAGCGGCGCTGAGCCCGCCGTCGCCCCCGCGATCCTCGCGCCCGCGGCCGGACCGGCGGCGGGTCACGTCGCGGACGAGGTCCCGTACCGGAGGGGTATGCGCCGACACCCGATGCGATCCGCCGTCCCCCGGCTCCTGCTCGCCGCGCTGACGCTGGCCGCGGCGCCCGCCGCGGCCGGAGAGTTCTCCTACGCCGCGTTCGACAGCGTGCTCGTCCGCCACCTGGCCGGCGGCCGGGTGGACTACGGAGCGCTCGCCCGCGACCCGGGGCCGCTCGAGCGCTTCCTCTCGGCGACCCGCGAGGCCCGGCTCGACGGCTGGTCGCGCGCGGACCGCATCGCCTTCTGGGTGAACGTGTACAACGCCCGGGTGCTGGACGGCGTGATCCGCCGCCCGGGGCTCAAGAGCGTGCTGGACGTGGGAAAGATCGTCGGCATCCCGACGCTCGGCTTCTTCCGCGACCAGGCCGAGACCGCGGGCCGCAAGCTCTCTCTCAACGACATCGAGCACGAGATCCTGCGCCGGGAGTTCCGGGACGCGCGCGTCCACTTCGTGCTGAACTGCGCCTCCGTGAGCTGCCCGCCGCTCCCTCCGCGCGCGCTGACGGCCGCCACGCTGGACTCCACCCTCGAGGCCGCCACCCGCGCCTTCCTCGCGGACCCGACCCGCAACCGCATCGTCGCCGGCGAGGATCCGCGGCTCTCGACGATCTTCAAGTGGTACCGCGACGACTTCGTCTCGGAGGCCGGCAGCCTCGCGGAGTTCGTGCGGCGCCACGGCGGCGGCGAGATCGCGCCCGACGCGCGCATCCGCTTCCTCGACTACGACTGGGGACTCAACGGCCACTGGTGACGCGACCGGAGCGCCGGGCAGCGGCGGGCGGGGTCCCGGTCAACGCCGCCGCGGCGCGAGGCCGAGCTGCCGCAGGTGGCGCTCGCCGTCGGGTCCGTTGAGCCGCCAGTAGGCGAGCCGCGTGCTGCCGGTGAGTTCGGCCGTCTCCGCCGCGTCGCGGGCGGCGCCGGTGGCCGCCGGCGCCCACGACCAGCGGACGATCCGGCGCGGGTGGGCGCGCTCGACGTGGAACCGTCCCTCGCGCCCGTCGCCGGTGCGGACGACGTAGAGGTCGGCCGAGAACGTGCCCGCCGGCACCACGACCCGCTCCGCGGACGCCCGTCGCTCGATCCGCGCCGTCGTCCAGCCCGCGGCGCGGTGGGCGAGCCGCCGGTGGAAGGAGCCGGGCAGGAAGGGCACGGTGCGTTCGGCGCCCGGGGCCAGGAACGGGGCGTGGAGGCCGCGCAGCCGCAGGAACAGCTCCTCCTCGAGCAGCCCGCCCGGCGGGGCGTCGAGCTCCCCTTCCGCCGACTCGCCCTCGAAGTAGCTGTCGAGGCGCTGCGTCCAGCCCGAGTCGGTGCGGTCGAGCCGCTCGTGGACCTGCCCGCACCACTCCGCGGCGGTGAACGCCAGCTTCAGCGGCTCGAGGTCGGCGCTGGCCGCGAACAGCGAGCTCATCGTGTGGTAGTCGTAGATCCCGGTACGGAACTCGCGCACCAGGTTGAGCTTGAGCACGTCCACCGCGTCCGCCGGCGTGCGCGAGGGGTCGTCCAGCTTGACGTGCCGCGAGCGGCTGAAGGGCTCGGTGACGAAGATCGCGATCGCGTGTCCCTCGCGCGGGTGCCCGTAGCGCGTCACCGTGTAGCGGTAGCCGTCGAGCTCCGCCTTCCCGTCGTGCCAGTGGGCGCTGAAGGTGGGGTCCGCCGCCTGGCTCGCGCAGGAGGCCACCAGGCCGGTCAGCAGCAGGGCGAGCGCCGCCGCCGGCAGCGCCTTCGCGCGCGACCGCCCGCCGCCGGTCACGCCGGCGACCACACCTTGACGCCGCGCCGCTCGCGCTCGCGCAGCGCCCCCTCGCGCAACTGCTCGGCGAGCGCCGGCAGTCCCGGCACGCCGTACAGCCGCACCTCGGGCGTGGTGCGGTCCGTCGAGCGCAGGATGAGGATGGCGTGCCCGACCACCCGCATGCCGAACGGCTGCTCGAGGGCGATGTCGTCGATCCGGTACAGCTCGGTGTCCTGGCGCGAGCGGGAGAATACGCCGCGCTCGATGCGCACGCGCTGGGTGGTGATCTCGAAACGGGTGGAGAGGCTGGCGATCCAGTAGCAGAGCCCGGCGATCCCCAGGGTCAGGACGGTGAGCACCCAGCGGCCGAGCGAGTGGAGGGGCGCCGGCCGGCCGGCGAACAGCGTGCGCTCGACCGCGGCCTCGCGCCGCGCCAGGAACGCCTCGACGTCCTCGCCGCAGAAGCGGCACTTGAGCGCGCCGGCGCGGATCGTCTCTCCGCACGCCGGGCACGGCTTCTCGTCCCCGGGGTGCGTCCCGCCCCGCTCCGCGATCTCCATCCCGATCCCTCCTCCGCGCAGGGGCCCCCGCGCCGTCCGGGGCCTGTCGACCCGCCGCCGAGGGTAACCGTCGGCGCCGACTCGCTCAACCGACGGGAGATGGCCGATCCCGCGCGCTTGCCCGCTCCGCGCCCCGCGTTGCACAATCATCCGCCATGCCCGTCACCGTCGGATCCCGCATCGGTCGTTACGAGGTCACCGGACTGCTCGGCCGGGGCGCGATGGGCGAGGTGTACCGCGCGTTCGACGAGCGGCTCGGCCGGGACGTGGCGATCAAGGTCCTGCCCGCGATGTACAGTGCCGACGCCGAGCGGCTCAAGCGCTTCGACCAGGAGGCGCGCGCGGCGGGAGCGCTCAACCACCCGAA
>CAZKQE010000199.1:0-5566 GCA_964554725.1 uncultured bacterium | reverse complement strand
GCGACCTCGGGACCGACCCGGAGCACCGTCGCCGCGCGGCCGACGGCGGACGACGCGCCGCAGGTGCGCGCGACGCCGGCGGCGGGACCGGGCGGCACCCGCGCCTCGACGTCGGCGAAGCGCGCCCCCGCCGCGGCGAGCGCCGCGAGCGCGCCGCCGCCGGCGAGAGCGGCGCGCAGCTGGCGGCTGCCCGGCACCACCCACAACTCGATCCCCTCGGCCACGCGCCCGCCGGCGAGCGCCGTGGCGAGCGCGAGGAGCGGTCCCAGCCCCGCGTCGGCCCCCACCGCGACCCGGCGCACCGGCAGTCCCGAGGCGTCGCGCACCGGCAGCGGGTCCACCCCCGCGCCGGCGCGCGCCACCGCCGGCTCGAGCGGGTCGAGCCGCACGTCGATCCCGCGCGCGGCGTCGGCGGCCGGGTCACCGACCAGCGGCCGCCAGTCGGGCGCGCGGCCCTGCGCCCGCAGCCACTCGCGCGTGCGCTCGTCGGATGGGAACAGGACCGGCGGCAGACCGGCGGCGGCGGCGCCGCGGGCGAGCGCGAAGCGCGCCTCCTGGTCGAGGCCCGCGACGCCGTCGCCGAAGAACTCGAGCGTCCGTGGCCGCGCCCCGCCGCCCGGCAGCGCGCGCGCCAGCGCCAGCACCAGGTCGTGCGCGCCGACGCCGGGCGCCAGGGCGCCGGCGAGCCGCACCGCCCACACCTCGGGGACGCGCGTCGCGTGGGGCTCACCCGCGAGCGCGTCCGCCAGCTCGAGCTCGCTCACCGGCAGGACCAGCACCGCCATCCCGCCCGCCGCCGCCAGGCCGCCCGCGCAGGCGAGGGCGAGGCGGCCCGGGGTCGCGAAGCGCGCGAGATAGACGTGATGCGCGCGGCCGGTCCCCGGCGGCGAGAAGTGGAGGCCGTAGCGGGCGGCGGCGGTGCGCACGAAGCGCAGCTCCTCGCCCGCCTCGAAGGCGGACGTGTCGAGCGGCGCTTCGGCGCAGGCCAGCGCCAGGTCGAGGCCGACCGCGGCCGCCCCCGCGCGCTCGAGCGCCTGCAGCACCAGCGGCCCCGTGGTCGCGTCCATCACCGCGTGCGAGGGCCGCAGGGCGACCTCGCTGCCCGCGCCCGGGGTGCGCCCGCGCACCGGCCCCGACGCCAGATGCGCCTCGATCAGGTGCCGGGTGAGGCTGACGGCGACGACGGTCACCTAGTCTCCGCCGGACGAGGAGGGACCGGATCCGCCGCTGCCGCCCGCGGCGGCGCCGCCCGCGGGCCCGCCCTTCCCGCCGCCCTCGCCGCCGCCGGCGGACGGCTTCTCCTGCTTCGCCTGGTCCCGGTAGGACTGGCTCCGGTAGTCGGTGATGTAGAAGCCGGACCCCTTGAAGAGGATGCCGGCGCCGGCCGCCGGGACCCGGTCGGCGCGGGCGCGGCACTCCGGGCAGCGCTTCACGGTCTCGTCCGTCATGCTGTGGAACAGTTCGAACCGGTGCTCGCATTTGCGACAGCGATAGACGTAGGTGGGCATCGCAGGGTCCCCTGGGTTCAGGCCAGCGCCCGCGCGAGGCGCGTGAGCGCCGCCTCGAGCTCGGCGGCGGAGGCGGCGAACGAGATCCGCAGGCAGCGGTCGTCGCCGAACAGCGCGCCGGCGACCACCGCCACCCCGGCCTGCTCGAGCAGGTGGTCGGCGAGGTCGACCGAGCCGGCGATCGTGCGCCCGGACAGCGTGCGGCCGAAGTGCGCGGAGACGTCCGCGAACACGTAGAAGGCGCCGTCGGGCCGTGCCGGCGTCACGCCCGGGATGGCGGCGAGTGCGCCGCACACCCGGTCGCGCCGCTCGCGCAGCGCCGCCCGGACCCGGCCGCGCTCGGCGGCCAGCGCCGGATCGCCGGCGACCGTGAGCCGCAGGGCGGCCTCGGCGGCCTCCTGGGAGACGCTGCACGGGTTGCCGCTGGTGTGACTCTGCAGCGCCTCCATCGCGCGCACCAGCGGCGCCGGGCCGCCGGCGTAGCCGATCCGCCAGCCGGTCATCGCGAACCCCTTCGAGGCGCCGTTCACGGTGAGCGTGCGCTCGCGCATGCCGGCGGCGCCCGCGACGCTGGCGAACTCGCCCTCGTAGACGAGGTACTCGTAGATCTCGTCGCTGATGACCCACAGGCCGGCCGCGACCGCGACCGCCGCCAGCTCGGCGATCCGCTCCGCCGGCAGCAGCGCGCCGGTGGGATTGTGGGGCGAGTTGAGGATGAGGCCGCGGGCGCGACCGCCGGCCGCGTCGACCGCCGCGCGCAGGCCCGCCGCGGTCAGCCGGTAGCCGTCGGCGGCGGCGAGGGGCGCCGGGGTCACGCGTCCGCCCGCCAGCGTGATCATCGGCGCGTAGCTCGGCCAGGCCGGCACCGGCACCACGACCGCGTCGCCGGGGTCCACCAGCGCCAGCAGCGCGTGGTAGATCACGCTCTTCGCGCCGGCGCCGACCAGGACCTCGTCGTCTCCGTAAGCGAGCCGGTTCTCCTGTTCGAACTTCGCGCGCACCGCCCGCCGCAGCGCCGGGGTGCCGGCGACCGGCGTGTAGCGCGTGCGGCCGGCCGCGATCGCCTCGATCCCGGCGCGCGCGACCGGGCCCGGGGTGTCGAAGTCGAGCTGCCCCGCACCGAGGCTGACGATGTCGCGCCCGGCGGCGCGCAGCGCCTGCATCCGCTCGTCGGCGGCCATGGTGCCCGAGGTGGCGACCCCGCGCGCGAGGGCCGAGAGGCGCGGGGTCATCGCGGCCCCCCCGCCGCCGGCGCATCGGCGCTCAGCACGCAGGCGATCGTCGACACCTCGACCACGTCGTCGGTCGAGCAGCCGCGCGAGAGGTCGTTCGCCTGCCGGGCGAGCCCCATGAGGATGGGTCCGTAGGCCCCCGCCCCGCCCAGACGCTGGACCAGCTTGTAGCCGATGTTGCCGGCGTCCAGGTCGGGGAACACCAGCACGTTCGCGTGCCCGGCGACGGCGCTGTCCGGGGCCTTGCGGGCCGCCACGCCGGGGTCCACCGCGGCGTCCAGCTGGAGCTCGCCGTCGAAGTGCCGGTCGGGCCGCCGCGCGCGGGCGAGCGCCAGCGCCTCGCGCACCTTCGCCACCCGCGGGTGCTCGGCGCTGCCGCGGGTCGAGAAGGAGAGGAACGCGGTGTGCGGCACCCCGCCGGTGAGGGTGGCGTAGCGGTCGGCGGCGAGGCAGCCGATCTCGGCGAGCTGGACCGGCGTCGGGTCGGGCACCACGCCGCAGTCCGCGAACACGAACACCCGCTCGTCCCCGGCGCCGCCGCGCGAGGGGAGCACCATGAGGAAGAAGGAGGAGACGGTCGAGACCCCGGGCGCGGTCCCGATCAGCCACAGCGCCGCGCGCAGGACGTCGGCGGTGGTGCGCGACGCGCCGGCGACGAAGCAGTCGGCGAGCCCTTCGCGCACCCGCGCGGCGGCCTGGAACAGCGGGTCGCGGGCGAGTCGGTCACGGTCGGAGGCCGCGAGCCGCGCCCCGCGGGCGGCCGTCAGCGCCGCCGCGGTGCGCTCGACCGCCGCCGCGTCGCCGGCATCCTCGACCGTCACGCCGACCAGCGGCGCCTCGGCCCGGCGGGCGGTCGCCCGCACGGTGTCGCGATCGCCCACCACCGTCACCCGCGCCAGCCCGGCGCGGCTCAGGCGGTCGGCGGCGCGCACCACGCGCTCGTCGTCGCCCTCGGCCAGCACCAGCCGCCGCGGGTCGAGCCGCGCCTGACGGCGGATGCGGTCGAGCACCGGGCTCATCGCGGGCGCGGCTTCCGCGGGGACGCCGCCCGCTTCGCCGGGGCGGGGCGCAGTCGCACGTGGAGGCGCCGCTCGACCCCGCGCGGCACCAGGCCGCGGATGGGCCCGCCGAGCCGGGCGATCTCCTTCACCAGCGTCGAGTTGAGATAGGTGTACTGCTGGCTCGGCATCAGGAAGGCGACCTCGATGCCGCGGGCGAGCCGCCGGTTCATCAGCGCCATCTGGAACTCGAACTCGAAGTCGCTCACCGCGCGCAGCCCGCGGATCATCACCTGCGCGCCGACCCGGCGCGCGCACTCCACGACCAGGTCGGAGAAGTGGACGACCTCGACCCGCCGCATGCCCTTCACGCAGTCGCGGATCATCTCGCAGCGCTCGTCGGCGTCGAACAGCGTGCCCTTCGCGGTGCTCTCGGCGACCGCGATCACCACCCGGTCGAACAGGCGCGCCGCGCGCCGGGTCAGGTCGAGGTGGCCGTTCGTGAACGGGTCGAAGGTGCCCGGGAACAGGGCGGTGCGCTGGCTCTTCATCGCGGCTCCTTGGTCGCACGCGCGGGCGTCACGGCTCCCGCGCCACCTGGTAGGTGCTCACGGCGGTCTCGCCGTAGCGTCGCTCCCGCGCGCGCGCCAGGTCTCCGCAGCGCGCGGGCAACTCGTCCTTCGCGTGATGTTCCACCACCACCCGCGCCCCCGGCGCCAGCCGCCCCGGCTCGCCGAGCGCCCGCAGCGTCGCCCGCGCCGGCTCCCCGCCGTAGGGAGGGTCCGCCAGCACCAGGTCGGCGGCCGCCAGCGCCGCCGCCATCCGCGCCAGCCCGCGCGGCAGCGTCAGCGGCCACGTGCGGGCCCGCTCCGCGAGCCCCAGCTCGGCGAGGTTCGCCGCCAGCACCGCACGCGCGGCGCGGTCCGACTCGACGAAGTCCACGAACGCCGCCCCGCGCGAGAGCGCCTCGATGCCCATCGCGCCGCTGCCGGCGTACAGGTCCACGACGCGCAGTCCCGCCAGCGGCTCGAGGGTCATGAACAGCGCCTCGCGCACGCGGTCCGAGGTGGGCCGGGTCCCGAGGCCGCGCGGCGCCCGCAGGCGTCGCCCGCCGAGTGCCCCTGCGATCACCCGCACGCGGCCACCGCAGTCTCCCCCAGCGACGGTCCGGGTGTCAAGGCGTCGGAACGCCGTTTCTCGTTCCGCCAGAACGACTTGTGACGACGCGGTCAGGTCGCGCGTGAACCCGGCGGGGGCTCACGGCAGCGCCACCACCGTGTATCCGCGCGGCGCCGCGAGGGTGAACGCGGCCGGACCGCGCGGGCGTCCGAACGCCCAGCCGGCGAGGTCGTAGCGGACCGAGCCGCCGCCGGGCTCGGAGTAGACGACGCGGGCCGGCAGGCCGCGCGCGTCCAGCGTCACGGCGATGCTGTCCGGCAGCCCGCCCTCGCGCCCGCGCGGCGTCAGGACCGTGCGCCGCGGACCGGCCGGGCGCTCGGCGAACCCCGCCGCCCCCCCGCGCAGGAACACCTCCCACAGCCAGGCCACCGTCTCGGCCTGCTCGCGGTCCAGCCGCACCAGCTGGCGCGCCACCGGCTGCACCCACTCGCCGCCGTCGCCGCGCAGCGCCAGTCGCTCGCCGCTGGCCGGGAAGTCGAGCCGCACGCGGTCGGGCGGCTCCAGCGCGAGACGGCCGCGCTCCACCCGGTCGGGGCCGCCGAGCGGGTCGGCGCGGGTCACGGTGACCGCCGCGGTCCCGCGCCCGGCGGCCGCGAGCCTCGCCACCAGCGTCCGCGCCGCCGCCAGGTCCGCGGCGGCGGCCGCGGCC
>CAZKQE010000198.1:3421-5570 GCA_964554725.1 uncultured bacterium | reverse complement strand
GCCGGCGGCGCCGGCGGCGCGGCGGCGGCGCGGCGGCGCGAGGAGGGCACCAGCGTCGAGACGCTCTCCGGCGGCACCGGCCGGAACTGCATGACCTCCTGCGCCAGCGCGGGGGAGACCACCATCGCCAGCCACGAGACCGGGGCGGACCGCCCCGCGGCCGGCGCGTCCACGTTCGCCACCCCCACCAGGGCGCCGAGCGAGAAGACGATCCCGCACAGCGCCGCCACCCCGAAGATCGTCAGGCTCCGTCGCATGGTCATTCGCCTCCGCCGGCCAGGGTGATGTCACCCGAGGAGGTGCGCAGGACCATCGGGGTCCGCCCCCCGCGGATCGCGCCGGTGACATGGCGGCGCGAGACGGTTCGGGTCTCGAGTGGCAGGTCCACGTCGATGGTCCCGCTCGAGGTCTGGATGTCGAGGGCCCCGCCGACCGCGGGGTCCAGCAGCAGCCGGATGCTGCCGCTCGAGGTGCCGACGTCGAGCCCGCGCAGGGGCTCGCGCAGCGACAGCCGCACGTCGCCGCTGGCGGTGCTGACGCGCACGGTGCCGGATGCGTTCTGCACCCGCACGTCGCCGCTCGAGGCGCCGGCCTCGAGCCCGTGCGGGGCCCGGTCGGCGCGGATGTCGCCGCTGGTGGTCGAGAGCGCCAGGCTGTCCTCCGCGCCGGTCACCGTGATGCGGCCGCTGCTGGTCGCGACCCGGAGCGGCCCGGCGACCTGACGCGCCGCGACGTCGCCGCTCGAGGTGCGTACCCGCGCCCGGCGCACGGACGTCAGCGTGGCGTCACCGCTCGACGTGGACACCTCGAGCGGCCCCTCCGCGGACTCCACCACGACGTCGCCGCTCGAACTGCGCAGGGACTGCTCGGAGGCCAGCCCCTCGCTGCGCACGTCCCCGCTCGAGACGCGCACCGAGACCGGGAGGCCGCGCGGGACCTGACAGGTGAGTCGCACCTCGTAGCTGGGCACGTTGACCCCGTCCACCCGGAACAGGTCCCAGAAGCTGATCCGGATGTCGCGCCGCCGCGGGTAGCGGACCTCGATCCGGTACCGGTCGTCCTCGATCCGGGTCTCGACGACGATCTCCCGGGCGACCTCGGCCGCCCGTTCGCGTCCGCCCACGCGCACGATCTTGAGCGCCGTCAGGTGGAGGCGGCCGTCGGGGCTCGGAACCAGGTCCACGCGCCCGCGCGAGTTCGCGACCTCCAGGCGGCGGAACCCGCGCACCTCGACGGTGCGCTCGCTCTGCTCGCGGTGGACGTCCCGGTCGGCCGCCGCCGGGGTCGCCCCGACGAGCAGGGCGAGCGTCAGCAGCCGGAAGCTGGGTCTCACGGATCGGGCCCTCCTGGTCACCCCCGGATACGCCCGCGGGGGCCCCGAGGTTGCGCTCCCCGGCGTCCGCCGGGGCCGGCCCCGGCCTCGGGGCGGCCCCGTCGGCCCGGGAACGGCAAGGAGGGAAGTCCCCGAACGAGTCGGATCCTCCCCTCCCCTGAAGCCTATGTCGAATGGCCGTTCGCTGGGACGAGGCCTAGTGGCCGCCGCCCATCGCGGTGTCCGCAGGCATCGCCATGCTGTCCGCAGGCATCGCGGTCTCCGCCGGCGGCGGCTCCGCCGGCGGCGTCGCCTCGGTGGCCGGCTGACCGCCGCCACAACCCACGACGGCGAGCGCCAGCGTCAGCGCCAGAAGAGCGACCATGATCAGTGCGAGAAACTTCCGCATTCTCGTTTCACCTCCCCTCGATCCCGCCGCTCCGGATCTCTTCCGGAGACGGCGATGATGATCGGTTGGACTCAATACGCAAAAAACACCACTGGGTAGCGGTGTCTCGGCTCGCGGCCTCCATGCGGCAGGGTGATCTCGTCATCGTCGCGCTCGCCGCAGCCCGGGCGCGGCCGGTGGGACGGGCTGGGGCAAACGCGGGCGAAGGCTAGGGTCATGCCCCCCCGTTGTCAATCCCGATTTTTGCCCGGGGTCGACCGGAGGGGCGGAGCCAAGCCCTTGCCGTCACGTCGATTGCAGCGCCTGCTCCAGATCCGCGCGGAGGTCGGCCAGGTCCTCGATCCCGACCGACAGGCGCAGCAGGCCGTCGGCGAACCCCATGGCATGACGGGTCTCGCGGGGGACCGAGGCGTGGGTCATCGAGGCCG
>CAZKQE010000198.1:0-3411 GCA_964554725.1 uncultured bacterium | reverse complement strand
TGGCAGACCAGGCTCTCGACCCCGCCCAGGCTCTCGGCGCGGGTGAAGAGCCGGAAGCGGTCGAACACCCGACGCCCCGCCTCGAGGCTGCCGTCGCCGGGGATGAACGAGAGCATGCCGCCGAACCCCGACGCCTGCCGCTTCGCCAGCGCGTGCTGGGGATGGCTCGCGAGCCCGGGGTAGAAGACCTTCGTCACGCGCGGGTGCGCGGCGAGGAACGCGGCCAGCTCGCGGGCATTGGCGTCGTGGCGCTCCATCCGCACCGCCAGCGTCTTCGTGCCGCGCAGCGCCAGCCAGCAGTCCATCGGGCCCGGCACGCCGCCGGCCGCGTTCTGCAGGAACCGCAGCCGCTCGGCCAGCGCCTCGTCGCCGGTGACCAGCGCGCCGCCGATCATGTCGCTGTGCCCGTTCAGGTACTTGGTCACCGAGTGGAACGCCACGTCCGCGCCCAGCGCCAGCGGCCGCTGGAAGTACGGGCTCATGAACGTGTTGTCGACCACGGTGAGGATGCCGCGCCGCCGCGCCCGCTCGCTCACCGCGGCGATGTCGGTGAGCGCCATCATCGGGTTGGTCGGGGTCTCGACGAACAGCATCCGGGTCGCGGGCGTGAAGGCGCGCTCGACCGCGTCGGGGTCGTCGGTGGGCAGGAACGTGAACGTGAGCCCGAGCCGCTTCAACACCTTGTCCATGAGCCGGAAGGTGCCGCCGTAGAGGTTGTGGCCCGCCACCACATGATCGCCCGCCGAGAGGGTCATCAGCAGCGTGTTCGTCGCCGCCAGCCCCGAGGCGAAGCAGAACCCGTGGCGCCCGCCCTCGAGCGCGGCGAGGTTGCGCTCGAGCGAGGCACGCGTGAGGTTGTGGGTGCGCGCGTACTCGTACCCCTTGTTCTTCCCCAGCGCCTCCTGGGCGTAGGTCGAGGTCTGGTAGACCGGCACCACGACGGCTCCGGTGGTGGGGTCGGGCTCCTGCCCGGCGTGGATCGCGCGGGTGCTGAACCCCGCGTCCGGCGGAAGCGTCGCGTCGCCGCCCATCACTCGGCCCCCGCGATGAACTGCAGCATGTCGAAGCGCGTGAGGATCCCGGTGACGGCGCCGTCCACCCGCACGAGCACCGCCGGGTTGCGCGCGGCGAGCAGCTTCGTCACGCGCTCGACCGGCTCGTCGCCGGCCACGATCGGCAGCGGCTCGGCCATCCAGCCCTCCACCGGCGTCTCGAGCGCCGAGGGATCGTCGAGCGCCGCCCGCAGGATGTCGTTGTCGAACAGCGTGCCCACCACCTCGCCACCGCGCAGCACCGGCACCTGCGTCACGTTGTGCTGTTCGACCAGCGTCAGCGCGCGCCGGAGCGGTTCGCCCGCCTGGACCGACATGAGCGCCGGCATCGTGCGCGCCTTGGAGCCGACCAGCTCGCGGGCCGAGGCGGCGCTCGGGTCGAGCAGGTGGTTGTCGCGCATCCAGGCGTCGTTGTGCACCTTGCTCAGGTAGCGCTCGCCGGTGTCGGGGACGATGACCACGACCAGCGCGTCGGCCGGCAGGTCCTTCGCCACCTGGAGCGCCACCCACACCGCCATGCCGCCCGAGCCGCCGGTGAACAGGGCCTCCTCGCGCGCCAGCCGCCGGGTGGTGTTGAGCCCGTCGCGGTCGCTGCAGGCGATGACCTGGTCCACCACCTGGAAGTCGGTGGCGCCGGGGATGAAGTCCTCGCCCACGCCCTCGATCTTGTAGGTGTGGGGCTCGGCCATCTTCCCGGTCTCGTGATAGTGCTTGAGGATCGAGCCCACCGGGTCGGCGCCGACCACCCGCACCTTCGGGTTCTGCTCCTTGAGGTAGCGGGCGACCCCGCTGATCGTGCCGCCGGTCCCCATGCCCGCCACGTAGTGGGTGATCTTCCCCGCGGTCTGGCGCCAGATCTCGGGCCCGGTCGTGCGGTAGTGCGCCTCGGGGTTGGCCGGGTTGTCGTACTGGTTGGTGAGGAACGCCCCCGGCCGCTCGGCCGCGATGCGGCGCGCGACCGAGTAGTAGGACTCGGGCGACTCGGGCTCGACCGAGGTGGGGCTCAGCATGACCTCGGCGCCGAACGCCTTGAGCAGGTTCACCTTCTCGCTCGAGACCTTGTCGGGCATGCAGAGCACCGCGCGGTAGCCCTTGATCGCCGCCACCATCGCCAGGCCGAGCCCGGTGTTCCCCGACGTGCACTCGACGATCGTGCCGCCCGGCTTGAGCTTCCCGTCCCGCTCGGCCGCCTCGACCATCGCGAGGCCGATCCGGTCCTTCACGCTGGCGCCGGGGTTGAAGTTCTCCATCTTCGCCAGCACCGGGCAGGCACAGTGCCGCGCCAGACCGCGGATCCGCACCAGCGGCGTGTCGCCGATCGTGCCGAGGATCGTCTCGTGGTACTGGACGCCGGCGAGCACCGGGTGCGCGGCGGCGGGGGCGGCGGAGGTCGGGGGCGGGCTCACGTCGGGGGCTCCTGTGCGGTCGGGCGTCGGACTCGGCGTGGGGGACGAGGCCGGCGCGCCTCCGGGCGCCGGGCGGGCGCGGGAGGCCGCATGCTGTGGGCCGAGCGGCGAGATTAGGAGCGGGGGCCGCGGCCCGTCAAGCGCGCGGCCGCAGGCTCGCGATCCCGGCCAGCGCGAGCAGGCCGATGTTCTCGAGCAGCTTGGCGGTGCCGACGCGGCTGGCGTCCGCGGTGCCGAAGCAGCCGCACTCGATGTCGATCCCGCGCGCGAGCGCGGCCGCGACCACGAACACGAACAGGCCCATGAGCGCGAACGTGATCACCGCCCCGGCACGCGGACGGAAGCGCAGCAGCAGCGCCAGTGCCGCCACCAGCTCGATCCAGGGCAGCGTGATCGCGAGCGTGTTCTCGAGCCCGCCGGGCAGCAGCCGGAAGTGGCCGATCTGGGTGGCGAACGGGCCGGCGTCGCCGATCTTGCCGAGCGCGGCGGCGAGGAACACGAGCGCGATCCCGAGCTGGGCCAGGAGCACGACGCGCGGATGCCGGGCGAGCGCGAGGAGCCGGTTCACGGCGCGCTCCCGCGCGTGACCGGGTGCCCGGCCGCCGCCCACTCGGGGTAGCCGCCCATGTAGACGAGCACCTTCGTGAACCCCGACTCGATCAGGAAGCGCGCCAGCTCGAGCGAGGCCTCGCAGGTGCCGCCCTCGCAGTAGGCGATGATCGGCCGCCCGCGCACCGGCAGCGCCTGCAGCCGTTCGGGCGCGCTCTGGGCCTCGGGGTTCGTGAGGCGGATCGCGCCCGGGATGTGTCCCTTCTCGTACTCGGCCGGGTCGCGCGCGTCGAGGAACAGCGCGGCGTCGGCGTCGAAGAAGCGCTTCACGGTCGCCAGCTGCATCTGGAGCGGCTGGTCGCTGGCCGGGATGTAGGGCAGCGGCGCGCTGCGCCGCGGCTCGG
>CAZKQE010000197.1:0-5651 GCA_964554725.1 uncultured bacterium | reverse complement strand
TGCAAGCGTTCCTGCGCATCGGCCACCGCGGGGTTGTAGATGCTGGGGCCGATTTCCCACGAACGACCTGACTCAGATGGGGTTCGGGTTCTCGCGCGACGACGCCGGCAAGTTCCTGCCCGAGTACGTCGCGCGCCGGATCCTGCCCGGCGACCCGTTCGTGTCGCTCGACCTCGACGGCGTCGGCGCGCTGGTCCGCTGGTCCGTCGAGCGCGGCCGCGCGGCACGCCCCGGGCTCAAGGTCGGCCTCTGCGGCGAGCACGGCGGCGACCCGGCCACGGTCGAGTTCTGCCACGCCGTCGGTCTCGACTACGTGTCGTGCTCCCCGTTCCGCGTGCCGATCGCGCGCCTGGCGGCCGCGCAGGCGGTGGTGCGCGGGCTCGCGGCGGGCAGCGACCAGCGCTAGGCGCCCGGCCGCGCGCCGGCGCGGCGCGCCCCATGACCCTCGAGGTCGCGGTCCTGATCCCGGCGCTCGACGAGCAGGCCGCGCTGCCCGGCGTGCTCGCGGCGATCCCGCCGGCCGGCCCCGGCTGGCGGCGGACCGCGGTGCTCGTGGTGGACAACGGCTCGCGGGACCGCACCGCGGAGGTCGCGCGGGCCGGCGGCGCCACCGTCGTCCGCGAGCCGCGACGGGGCTACGGTGCCGCCTGCCTCGCCGGCCTCGCGCACCTCGACCCGCGACCGCCCGACGTGATCGCGTTCCTCGACGCCGATGGCAGCGACGACCCCGCGGGGCTGCCGCGACTGCTGGCCCCGATCGTGACCGACGGGGCGGACCTCGTCATCGGCTCGCGCGCGCTGGGGGCGGCCGAGCCGGGCGCCCTCACGGCGGTGCAGCGGTTCGGCAACCGGCTGGCGGCGGGGTTGCTGCGGGCGCTGTTCGGGCTGCGGGCGACCGATCTGGGGCCGTTCCGCGCGATCCGCCGCCCGGCGCTCGCCGCGCTCGGGATGCGCGACCGCGACTACGGCTGGACGGTCGAGATGCAGGCGCGCGCCGCGCGCGCGGGGCTGCGGGTGGTCGAGGTCCCGGTCCCCTACCGGCGGCGCATCGGCCGGTCGAAGATCTCCGGCACGCTGCGCGGCGTCGTCGGCGCCGGCTGGAAGATCCTCTTCACGATCGCCCGGGTGCGGCTGGGAGGCTGACGAAGCCGGCGCGCGCGCCCGGCCGCCCGCCTCAGACGAAGTCGCCGTCGCCGAAGGTGACCGTCCAGTTCGCGGCGTGCGGGAGCAGCTCGGCCAGCGGGCCGGGGGTGAAGGCGCGTCCGCAGAACACGTTGGCGTAGGAGGTCCGGCGCTCGAACCCGGCCAGCGCGTCGGCGAAGAACCCCGCGTCGGCGCCGAGGAAGCTCACCGCGCGCAGGCCGCGGGCGCGGGCGTGGAGACAGACCTCGAGCGCGAGCCGTCGCCCGACCAGCGGGTCGCGCCCGCCCACGAGCAGCTCGCAGAGCACCAGCGCGCCGTCCAGCTCGACCCCCACCGCCAGCGCCAGCAGCGCATCCCCGCGCGACAGCATGAAGTGGTGGAAGCGATGGTCGGGGTTCCGGTCGTAGCGCCAGCGCAGGTAGTCGGCATCCTTCCACACCGACAGCACCTCCTGCGAGCGCCAGCCGTCCCACAGCGCGTCGTAGCCGGCGGGCAGCTCGGCGGCGACGCGAAACGCGAGCCCGGCGCCGCCCAGGCGTGCGAGCAGGGCGCGGCGCGTTGCGAGCCGCGCCCCGGCCACGACGCGGTAGACGCCGTCGGCGAGCGCCGGCAGCAGCGGCACACCCAGCGCCCGTCCCAGGCCCGGCCCGATCCCGAGCCGCAGCACGTGCTGCACCGGGAAGACGATGCGCCGCCAGTCGAGCGCGCGCATGAACCCGGGGTAGGAGTTCGCGTTGGGGAACCCGATCACCGCCTGCAGCCCGGCGTCCGCGCACCCCGCGTAGCAGTCGGCGGCGGTTCGCTCGAAGATCCGCTGGCCGCGGTGGTCGGGATGGACGGCGGTGTCCACCGACTGGCAGGCGAGGACCGGCCGGCCCATCAGGTTGAGCCGCACCGGCATGACGCTGTAGCTGCCGACCACCGCGCCGTCGTCCTCCCGGCGCGCGAGGGTGACGAACGGGCCGCCGTAGGGGTTGTCGCGGAACTGCCAGCGCCAGTGCTCGACGCTGCGGCTGCGCCCGAAGACGGTGCGGAACAGCCCGAGGATCGCCGTCTCGTCGCCGTCGCGATAGCGTTCCAGCCGCCACGGTCGGGCCGGCGTCGGCTCAGGCATCGGTGCCCTCCACGGTGGCGACCAGGTCGGGGAACTCCCGCGCGGGTCCGGCGAAGAAGCACTCCACGTACCCCGGCCGGCCCGCGACGGCGACCGCGTCATGATAGTTGCGATCCTGACAGAAGTGCACGTAGTCATCCACCTTCATGGCGGTGGCGTAGAGCCGCAGGGCCTGCTCCAGCCGGCCGACCACGTCCGTGATGTCGCACACGAGGTTCGCCGGCACCGCCGACCACACCGCGTAGGCGAGCACCCGCGTGTCCGCCAGCGGGTCGCGGGCGGCGGCGATCGCGCGGGCCAGCAGCCGGCTCATCACGCGGTGGTCGGGGTGGATGTCCGTCACGAACGGGGTGAAGACGAGGGCCGGCCGCAACCGCTCGAGCAGCGAGGCCAGCTCGCGCACCCGTTCCTCGCGCGCCGCGAACGCGGCGTTGTCCTCGCGCCAGAACACCAGCGAGGCGAAGCCCATCGCCTCGCCGACGCGGCGGGCCTCCTCGAGGCGGACCGTGCGGCGCAGCTCCGGCGGCGCGTGCCACAGCGAGGCGGCCTCGGAGCCGTCGGTGGCGTGGACGACGGTCACCCGGGCTCCGGCGGCCACCAGCTTCGCCAGCGTGCCGCCGCAGCCGATCAGCTCGTCGTCGGGGTGCGGGCACAGCACCAGGACGTCGCGGCCGCGGGCGCACTCGGGGTCGAGCGTGCCGACCGCGCGCGGGGCGCGTTCCGGATGCCGGGCGAGCCAGCGCTCGAGGTCGTCGAGGTGGCGCCCGTGGCTGCGGCGGTACGCGGCGCGGTGCGCCGCCGGGTCCGGCCACGGCCGCCGCGGGTCGCTCCCGAACCGGTCCGGTCCGCGCTCGGCGAGCATCAGGTGGGTGCCGTGGAGGCCCCGCGCGATCCCGCCCAGGGGGGCCAGCCAGCCGGGGTCCGCGGTCGCGCGCTCGACCACGCGGAAGCCCAGCCGCTCGAGCGTGGCGACCAGCGCGCCCGCGCGGTAGCGGCGTCCGGCGAAGCGCCCGCGGGGGGCCGGCCGGCCGCGCGCACGGCGCGCGCGCAGACCGAGCGCGCGCAGGGCGCGGCCGGCCAGGAATCCGAGCGCGTCGGGCGCGGCGAGCCCGTGGAAGGCCGGCACCGCCAGCGCGAGCCGCCCGCCGTCGGCCAGCGCGTGGTGCGCGAGCTGGAGCGCCCACCGGTCCCACGGCTCGCGCTCGAGCCAGCCGGCGACCACGACCAGGTCGAGCGAGCCCTCCGCGAAGGACACCTCGGCCAGCGTGTCGCGCGCCTCGACCCGGAAGCCTCGGGCGGCGAGCGAAGCGCGCCAGGGCGCCGGGTCGCCCAGCACCAGCGCGCGCCCGGCGGCCGGGGCCGGGGCGCGGTCGATCGCGGCGAGCAGGCGGGCGATGACGGGTGCGGAGACGGGCATGGGAAGGGTCCGGTCGGCGGCCCGGCCGCACCGGCGGTGCCCGGGGCCGCGTCGGGAGGGAGGGACCATAGGCGATGGCGGCCGCCCGGTGCCACCCGCCGGCGCGCCGCACGGGTCCATGCCCGCCGCCGCCCCGGCGCCCGCGGGCGCGGGTTGTCAGCCGCCAAGGGGCGAGACTATCCTGCCCGCGTTCGCATCGTCCCGGCACCGGGAGGCCGCGTGTTCGTCGAGGAGTACCTTCGAGATCTGCGTCGCGAGCGGTTCCGCCCGCCGGCACTGGCGCTCTACGTGCGACGGGTCGCGGCCCGCGTGCGCGAGCAGATCTACGCCCGGCCGGGCACCGTGCGCTCGGTGTGGAGCGTGGCGCTCGGGTTCTTCGCCGCCGCCTTCGTCGCGGCGGTGGGCATGGCGTTCGGCTACGACCGCCACCTGGCCGCCGACTTCCTGCTCCACACCGCGCTGTGGATCCTGCCGACGTTCGCGCTGGTCACGCTGTTCCTCGAGCTGCTCCGCGACCGCGACGGCTACCGGCTCTCGGCGCTGAACATCCCGGTGACGCTGACGCTGCTGCGCGTCGTCCTGGTCCCGGGTCTGGCGCTGTTCCTGGTCGAGGGCCACTTCCGGGCGGCGCTGGTGGTCTACGCGCTCGCCGCCCTCACCGACGTCGCGGACGGCTGGGTCGCGCGGCGCTGGAACCAGGTGACGCGACTCGGCACCGTGCTCGACCCGCAGGTGGACATCGTCTTCAACCTCGGGCTGCTGTGGGCGCTGGTCCATGCCGGCGTGGTGCCGGCCTGGCTGTTCGGGCTCGCCGCGCTGCGCTACGGCATCCTGCTGGCCGGCGGGGCCTGGCTCTACCTGACGGTCGGGCCGGTGCGCATCTACTCGACCGTGTTCGGGCGGCTCACCGGCGTTCTGATGACCGCCCTGGTCGCGCTCCTCATGGTGCTGCACATGCTGGGCGGCCACCTCCGGGACCGGCTCGAGGTGCTCACCGTGACGGCGCTCGGCGTGCTGCTCTCGGCCACCGTGATCCAGGTGATCGTGCTCGGCTGGTACAACCTGCGCGTGATGTCCGGGGCGGCGGAGGCCGCGGCCGGGCGGGTGGTGGGCGACGTGCGCTGGGGCGCCAAGTGAGCGGCGCCGAGCCGGCCGGCGCGCTGCACGGCGACCTCGCGCAGTTCTTCCCCTCCGAGGTGCTCCAGCTGCTCCAGCTCGCCCAGGCGACCGGGCGTCTCGAGCTGGTCCGGGCGGGCGAGCAGGCCGAGCTCTACGTCGAGCGCGGGCGGCCGGTGTTCGCGCGCACGAGCGGCGCGGCGGTCTCGTGCGGCGAGATCCTGGTTCATCGCGGCGTGATCAGCGCCGCGACGCTGGAGCGGGCGGCGCACGCGCCGGGCGCTCCGGCCGGCGAGGGGATCGGCGCCGCCCTGGTCGCCGCCGGGGCGGCCTCGCGCGAGGAGGTCCAGGCGGCGGTGAACGAGTCGCTGCGGCGCGTCCTCTTCGGCCTGCTCCTGTGGCGCGAGGGCTCGTTCCGGTTCCTCGCCGGCGAGCGGGCGCCGGCCGGCGACGGCCGGCTCGACCTCGACCTCGACCGGCTCATCCTCGAGGGCCTGCGGCAGGCGGACGAAGCGCGGGCGGTGTGACGGCGCGGGTCCCGGCGCCGCCGCACGAAACCGCTTGCGCGGCCGGCGTCGCAGTCTCTACGCTGCGGGACGCCGCCGTGACCGCCCCCGCCCGCCCCGCCTCGTGAGACCCGACGGTTGGTGAACGACCTCTCGCTCCACCTCGCCCCCAGCGCGCCGGTCCTGTGGCTCGTCCTCGCCAGCCTCGTGCTGGCGGCGCTCAGCCTGTGGAGCTACCGCTTCGCGGTCCCGCCGCTGCCCGCCCGCGCGCGGCGCCTGCTGCCCGCGCTGCGCGCGGTGGCGCTGCTGGCGCTCGTGTGGCTGCTCGCCCAGCCGGTGCTCGACCGCGCCCGCG
>CAZKQE010000196.1:0-5676 GCA_964554725.1 uncultured bacterium | reverse complement strand
CTCCTGCTCGGGCGAGTGGAAGAAGATCGCCGAGCGGTACTGCGTGCCGGTGTCGTTCCCCTGCCGATTGAGCGTGGTCGGGTCGTGGAAGGCGAAGAACAGCTCGAGCAGCTCCCGGTAGTCCAGCACCGCCGGGTCGAAGGTGATCTGGATCACCTCGGCGTGCCCGGTCCGGCCGCCGCACACCTGCTCGTAGGTGGGGTTCGGGACGTCGCCGCCGGCGTAGCCGGACTCCACGCGCTCGACCCCCTGCAGCTGCTCGAACACGGCCTCGAGGCACCAGAAGCAGCCGCCGGCCAGCGTCGCGACTTCACGGGTTCCTGTCATCGAGCCTCCTTCACGGATCGGGTGACGCCCGGGGAACGGACGCACGCGCCGGCTGTGACCGGCGGTCCCCGGCGCCAGCCTCTCACGTCGGCTCCCGGCGGACCATGAGCAGGATGACCCCGGCGACGCCGGCGCCCACGCAGGCGAGGTGGAGCGCCGCCACTCCGGCCGGCATCAGCACCCAGGTGGACTCGGCGAACGGCCGCAGCGCCCGCACGTCGAGGTGCATGAGCCCGTCGAGCCACGCGTGCGAGACCCCGCCGAGCAGTCCGCCGAGGAGGGCGGCACCCGGCCGCAGGTCGTCGCGCACCGCGGCGGCGGCGGGACCGCTCCAGCGCCGGGCGAGCACGTGCAGCACCGCGCCCACCGCGAGGCCGATCGCGCCGCCGACTGCCAGCGTGTGCGTCCAGCGGTGGACCGGAGCCTCGCCGCGCAGGATGAACCAGAGCGGCTCGAGGTCCACCGCCACCTGGGTCGCCACGAAGGCGACCAGCGACACGGCGCGCGGCGCCGCCCCCTTGAGCAGCAGGCCGGGACCGACGTGGAACGGCGTGAACGGCACTCGTGGACTCCGGTGCGCGGTCCCGCCGGCGGGCGGGCGGCGCGGGTCACCTGCGCTCGTACTTCCAGTTACGCCCCTTGCCCTCGGCCATCCACTCGACCGCGGTCGCGAGGCGCCGCTGCCGCGTCTCCTCCCCCTTCGCCTCCGTCACCCACTCGACGTACTCGTTCCGGTGGCTCGGGCTGAACCCCTGGAACGTGGCGAGCGCCTTCGGACGCTTGCGCAGCGCCGCCATGAAGTAGGCCGGGACCGCGAGCGGCTTCGCCCGGCCGGCGCGCGGCTTCGCGACCTTGACCCCCTGCTCGTTGAGCGCCGCGGCCTTCCTCACCAGCGCGAGCAGGGTGCGGTCGGACGGCAGGTCGGAGAGCGCGGTGATGCGGCCGAACTGCCCCATCGCCTCGTCGCTGGCCACGAGACCCTTGCGGCCGGGTCCGGCCAGCAGCTTCCCCTTCCAGAAGCCGAACGTGGCGTGCTGCTTGAACGCGGCCATGCTGCACAGCACGCCCTGGTGCTCGAAGTGCGGGAACCCCCACTTGATGGTCTCCGTCACCGCCGGGCAACCCTTGTGCACGAGCCCGCGCAGGTGCCTGAGGATCGGCTTCGCGAACGGAGCCGCCTTCGCGATGTAGGCGTCCACCCGCGGGTCCTTGACTCCCATGCCTCCCTCCCGGGCCGGTGCGATGCGGGCGCGCCGCCGCGCCCGCGGCCCCGATGCTAGACGAGGAAGCGCACGCGTTCCAGCGCGGGGGGCGCTCCTTCCGGGACGGGAGCCGCCCCGGCGCTCCCGGGGGCCGCCCGGCGGCCCCACCGGGCCCGATGAAACCCTTTGCGCCCGCCCGTCGTCCAAGGATCCGGACGACGCATCCCATCCCCTTGCCCGGAGGTCCCATGACGTTCCCACGGCGTCTCAGCACCCTCGGATTGCTCGCGATCCTCTCCCACCCCGCCGCGGCGCAGTCGCCGCCGCCCGCCGACCAGCCGGACCTGGCGCTGGACGCCGGCATGCGCAAGGCGGTGGTGGACACCCTGGCCGAGCGCATCGAGCGGCTCTACGTGTTCCCCGACAAGGGGCGCGAGACGGCGAAGGCGCTGCGCCGGCGGCTGGCGGCGCGCGAGTACGACCGCATCGCGGGTGCGAAGGAGTTCGTGGACTCGCTCACCTCGCATGTGCAGGCGGTGACGCGCGACCTGCACCTGCGGGTGAACTACCGGCACGAGCCGCTGCCGCCGATGCGCGAGGACGGGCCGCCGCCCGAGGCCGAGCAGCGGCGCATGCGCGAGAGCGCGCGCCGCGTGAACTACGGTTTCGAGCGGGTCGAGCGCCTGCCGGGCAACGTCGGCTACCTCGACCTGCGGCAGTTCTCGGGCTCGCCCGAGGCGCAGGCCACCGCGGTGGCGGCGATGAACTTCCTCGGCAACGTGGACGCCCTGATCGTGGACCTGCGCCGCAACGGCGGCGGCAGCCCCTCGATGATCGCGACGCTGCTCACCTACCTCGTCGAGCCCGGCGACCGGCTGCTCTTCAACACCTTCTACCGTCGCGAGGCGGACGAGACCTCGCAGTTCTGGACCCTGCCCTACGTGCCGGGGCCCCGGCTCCACGGGAAGCCCGTCTACGTCCTCACGAGCCACCGGACGTTCTCGGCGGCCGAGGAGTTCTCGTACGACATCCAGACCCACCAGCTCGGCACGATCGTCGGCGCGGTGACGGGCGGCGGCGCCCACCCGGGCGGCATGTTCCGCCTCCACGACCACTTCGCGGTGTTCATCTCGACCGGCCGGGCGGTGAACCCGGTGACGAAGACGAACTGGGAGGGCGTCGGCGTCCGGCCCGACATCGCGGTGCCGGCCGGCGAGGCGCTGCGGGTCGCGCACGTCGAGGCGCTGAAGAAGATCATCGCGGGCGTGAAGGACGAGCCCGAGCGCAAGGCGGCGCTGGAGCGGGCGCTCGAGGAGGCCGGCCGGCGCGCGGCCGATCCCGAGGAGGACTTCATGCGGCCGGGCGCCGGGGGCCGGCGGCGCTCCTGAGCGCCGCGCGGCCGGGCGCGGGCGGAGCCGGGAGATCGCTCCCGGTCGCCCGTGCCCGCCGTGGCACGCGGATGCGGCTCCCGCGCGGGAGCCGACCGCCTACTCGGGATTCGTGATCGTCAGCTGGTAGCCGTCGGGGTCGGTGGCACTGAAGCCCATCGGGCCCCACGGCATCGGCGCCGGCCCGTGGTCGATGCGGAACCCGGCCGCCTTCGCACTCGCGGCGAGTGCGGTGACGTCCTGGTCGGTCTCGAGGTAGAGCCGCATGCCGAGACCCTTCACGCGGTCGCGACCCTTCGAGAAGTCGTCCTGCGAGATGCCGAAGCCGAACCCGCCGGCGTCGAGCATGTAGCCGCGCACCTTACCGGCGTCGTCCTTGTAGGTGTCGCCGACCGTGAAGCCGAGGCCGTCCTGGTAGAGCTTGAGGGTCTTCGCGAGGTCGGAGACGGTCATCGCGGCGCTCAGCGAACGGAGCTTGAGAGCGGTCGTGGGCATGGGAACCTCCTCGGTTGAAGTCCTGACGTGCGGGCCGGAATCTACCGCGACCTTAGCAGGGATGTGCGGCGCCGACACGCACAATCCGACCGGAATGGCTCAGCGGCGCCCGCCCGCCCCGGCCTTCGCCGCCGCCTCGCGCGCGCGCGCCTCGGCGGCGAGCCAGAACGCCGACACCGCGACGTCCGGGTTCACGGCGAGCCGCGCCGGGGTGCGCGTGGTGAGCACGCTGTCGAGGCGCGCGTCGAGCCCGTAGAGGTCGTCCCGGTAGCTCATGCGGCCCTCCTCGTCCGTCCACGCCGTCCAGTAGAGGAAGTGGACCGGCGTCGGCGAGGGGAGCCGCACCCGTCGCCAGGTGCCGCGCGCGACCAGACTGTCCACGGTCACCGAGTCGCGGAGGGCGGGAGCGACCAGCGAATCGGCGAGCGCGATCGCCTCCTCGACCCGCACGCAGCCGTGGCTGTAGTCACGCACCGCGACCCCGAAGCGGCTGCGCTGCGGCGAGTCGTGCAGGTAGACGTCGTACTCGTTCGGACACATGATCTTGACCCGCCCGAGCGGGTTGTCGGGCCCGGCCGCCTGGATGACGAGGTAGCGGAAGGTGTCGGTCGTCGCCTCCTTCCACGGCACCTGACCGGGGTCCACCGTGTCGCGCTTGGCGTCGGCGATCGAGACCACGTACATGTTGTTCTGCGCCAGATAGTCCGGGTTCTTCCGCAGGTCGTGGACCAGCTCCTTCTGCACCACGCTCGGCGGCAGCGTCCAGGTCGGATTGACGTCGATGTAGACCAGCAGGTCGCTGAACACCGGGGTCGGACTCTTGCGCTTGCCGACGACCACGCGCATCGCCCGGGCCGGGCGGTCGCCGTCGATCAGCTCGAGCCGGTAGGCCGGGATGTTCACGGTGACCCGGCGCGCCCCGAGGTCGTCGGGCAGCCAGCGCCAGCGCTCGAGGTTGAGTTCGATCTGGCGGATGCGCGCGGCGACCGGCACGTTGAGGACGGCGCGCGTGGCCTCGCCGACGATGCCGCTGCGCGGGATCCCCTGCCGCGCCTGGTACTCGCCGATCGCGTGCGCGAGCCGGCGGTCGAACACGGTGTCGGGGAGCGACTCCGGCAGGTCGCCGGTCAGCTTCATGCGCCGGACCAGCTCGGCGACCCGCGGCCCGCTGGAGCCCACCGCGAGCGGCGGGCCGGCCGCGAGCTCGGGCCAGCCGCCCGCGGCGGCGATCGCGCGGTGGCGGGCGAGCGCCTCGCGCAGGCGGCGGTAGCCCTCGTGGCGCGGTTCGAGCCCGGCAAACGAACGGGCCGCGTTCCGGTCGTGATGCTCGTCGAAGTAGGCGGGCCAGTCCGTGAGACGCGCCGGCGGCGACCAGTCCGGGTCGAGCAGTCCGCGCGGCACGCGGCCGTCGCGCAGGTGCGGCGCGGCGCGCAGGAACGCCCAGGTCGCCCGCACGTCCAGCTCCGCGAGCACGCGCGAGCGGCCGAGCATCGCGAGCGGCGTGCGGCTGCGGGCGCGCGCGAGCAGCCGCGCGAGCGCGTCCGTGTCGTAGTCGCGCGGGTCGAGGCCGGCCTGGTCGAGACGCTGGAGCGCGTCCACCAGGTCGTCGAGGCGCTCGTGGGGCTCGCGCCCGCTCCAGGCGGGCCGGTGATCGCGCGCGGAGTAGAACGCGCGCAGCCAGGCCCAGGTCGAGTCGGCCCCGGTGGTGTCGGCAACCCCGAGCGCAACGACGCCCGAGTCGAGCAGCGCCCCGATCTCCTGCACGGTCGAGGGGCGCGGGGGCTCGGGGGGACCCTGGGTCTTCGACGACGAGCCGGGTCCGCAGCCGGCGAGTACCGCAGCGAACAGCAGCGGGGCGACGAGTCGCCACCGGACGGCGGGGGTCGGGCGGCCCCGGTCCGGGCGTGGCGGCGGGCGGTGAAGGGTCGGGGGTCTCATCCGTGGACGTCCGGCCCCGGCGGTCAGCGCCGTCTCACTGATTCATGCTCTCGAGGAACTTCCGGTTCGTCTTCGTGTCGTTCATCTTGTTGATGAGGAACTCCATCGCCTCGACCGGGTTCAGCTCGTTGAGGAACTTGCGCAGGATCCACACCCGCTGGAGCACGTCGGGGGCCATCAGCAGCTCCTCCTTGCGGGTGCCGGAGCGGTTGATGTCGATCGCCGGGAAGATGCGCTTCTCGACCAGCTTGCGGTCGAGCACGATCTCGGCGTTGCCGGTGCCCTTGAACTCCTCGAAGATCACGTCGTCCATGCGCGAGCCGGTC
>CAZKQE010000195.1:0-5792 GCA_964554725.1 uncultured bacterium | reverse complement strand
CCGGGGCGCCCGCCAGCGGCTCGGTCGGCTCGCTCGCCGGGGCGGGGCGGCGCGCCGTCTGGAACCGGGCCAGCAGCGTGTAGACGACCGGGACCAGGACCAGCGTCAGCACCATCGAGAACAGCAGGCCGCCGACCACCGCGACCCCGAGCGGCTTGCGCGAGTCGGCCCCGGCGCCCAGCCCGAGCGCGATCGGCATCACCCCGAGGATCGTGGTCAGCGTGGTCATGACGATCGGCCGCAGGCGGATGCGGGAGGCCTTGACGACCGCCTCGATCAGCGGCTCCCCGCGCTCGCGCCTCTGGTTCGCGTACTCGACGATCAGGATCGCGTTCTTCGTCACGAGCCCGATCAGCATGATGAGCCCGATCTGCGAGTAGATGTTGAGCGACATCCCGAACATCAGCAGCGCGAGCAGGGCGCCCAGCACGGCGAGCGGGACCGAGAACAGGATCGAGAGCGGGTGGATGAAGCTCTCGAACTGGGCGGCCAGCACCAGGAAGATGAACATCAGCGCGACCACGAACAGCCAGTAGAGCCCGCCGCTCGACTCCACGAACTCCCGCGACTCCCCCCGGAGCTCGGTCCGCATGCCGGCCGGCAGCGTGCGGCGGGCGATCGCCCGCAGGTCCTCGACCGCCCGCCCGATCGTCACGCCGGGGGCGAGGTTGGCGGACAGCGTCGCGGCGCGCACCCGGTTGAAGTGGTTCAGCTCCTTGGCGGCGACCTTCTCGGTCACCTGGACCACGCTCGCCATCTGGACCAGCCCGTCGCGGCCGTTCAGGTACAGGCCCTCGATCGCGGCCGGCGAGGAGCGCTCGGTGGGCCGCACCTGCAGGATGACCTCGTACTGCTTGTTGCCGCGCTTGAAGCGGGTGATCTCGCGGCCGCCCAGCAGGGTCTGGAGCGTGTTGCCGACGTCGGCCACCGAGACCCCGAGCCGCGCGGCGCGGTCGCGGTCGATCTGGATCTCGAGCTGGGGCTTGTTCAGCTTGAGGTCGGTGTCCATGTTGACCAGGTAGCCGAGCTTCTGCGCCTCCGCCATGAAGGGGCCGATCGCCTGCTGGAGCTGCTCGTAGCTGTCGCCCTGGAGGACGAACTGCACCGGCTGGCCGAACCCTCCGCCCAGGCTCGGCAGGTTGATCGGGATCGCCAGCACCCCGGGGATCCCCATCAGCTGCGGGAACACCATCTGGACGATCTGCTGCTGGGTGAACTTCCGCTCGCCGTGCGGCTTGAGACGGACGAACATGAACCCGTCGGTGACCCGCCCGGGTCCGCCGAAGCCGAGGCCGACCGCCGAGAAGAAGCTCTGCACGCCGGGCACCTGCTGGTAGACCGCCTCCGCCTGGCGCATGTAGCGGTCCGTGTATTCGAGCGTCGAGCCCTCGGGGGCGAACAGGATGTTGAACACCAGCCCGCGGTCCTCGACCGGAACCAGCTCCGAGGGCAGCACGCGGAACAGCACGGCGATCGCCACGAACAGGCCCGCCGCGACCAGCATCGCGCCCCGCCGCCGCGCCAGCACCCAGCGGAGCCGCCGCTCGTAGACGACGTGGAGCCGGTGGAACAGACGGTCGAACGCCCCCCGCCAGCCGCGCGCGGGCGCCGCGACCGCGGCGTCCGCCGCACCCTCGTCGTCCTCGTGCGGACCGAGCCCTCCGGGGGCGCGCCTGAGGATGCGCGAGCACATCATCGGCGTGAGCGAGAGGGCGACGAAGCCGGAGATGAGGACCGCGACCGCGACCGCGATCCCGAACTCGTTGAACAGACGCCCGACCCGGCCGGTGAGGAACGCGACCGGCACGAACACCGCGACCAGCGAGATCGTGGTGGCGATGATCGCGAAGCCGATCTCGCCGGCGCCGTCGAGTGCGGCGCGCACGCGGTCCTTGCCCATCTCCATGTGCCGGTAGATGTTCTCGAGCATGATGATCGCGTCGTCCACGACCAGCCCGATCGCCAGCACCATCGCGAGCAGGGTGAGGATGTTGATCGTGAAGCCGAGGAAGTAGACGACGGTGAAGCTGCCGATGAGGGAGACCGGGATCGCCACCACCGGGATCAGGGTGGCGCGCAGCGAGCCGAGGAACAGGAAGATGACCAGGACGACCAGCACCATCGCCACGCCGATCGAGATCGCCACCTCCTGGATGGACTCCTCGATGAAGGTGGACGAGTCGTAGGCGATCTCGAGATTCATCCCGGGCGGCAGCAGGTCGCGCAGCCCGGGGAGCGCGCGGTGGACCTCGCGGGCGACGTCCACGGTGCTGGCCTTCTGCTGCTTGACGATGCCGAGCCCGATCGAGGGGATCGTGTTGTAGCGCGCGATCGTGCGGTAGTCCTCGGCGCCGACGCGGACGTCCGCGATATCGGCCATGCGGACCGCGCGGTCGCCGCGCTGGGCGATGACGATCGCGGCGAACTCCTCGGGCGTCTCGAGGTCGCCCCGGGTGCGGACCGAGAACTCCCGCCCGCGGCCTTCCACCCGGCCCGACGGGATCTCGGCGTTCTGCTCGCGCAGGGCACGCTCGACGTCGCCGACCGTGAGCTGCTGGGCGGCCAGGCGCTGGGGATCGAGCCACACCCGCATCGCGTACCGGCGCTCGGCGCCGATGAACACCGCCCCCACGCCGGGCAGCCGTTGCAGCTTCTCGGCCAGGATGTTGTCGGCGGCTTCGGTCAGCTCGAGCGTGTTGAAGCCCTGGCCGTTGAGGGAGATCCAGATGATCGGCTGCGCGTTGACGTCCTGCTTGGCGACGATCGGGTCATCCACGGTGGGAGGGAGGCTGCCGCGCACCCGCGAGATGCGGTCCCGCACGTCGTTCGCGGCCTCGTCCACGTTGCGGTCGAGGACGAACTCGACCGTGATCCGCGAGACCTGCTCCTGGGACGACGAGGTGATGAGCTTGACCCCTTCCAGGGTCGAGAGCTGCTCCTCGAGCACGTCGGTGATCTCGGTCTCGACCGTCTGCGGGCTGGCGCCGCGATAGACCGTGGTGATCCCGACGATCGGCGACTCGACGTCCGGATACTCCCGCACCGGCAGCCGGGTGAGCGAGATGAGGCCGAACAGGAGGATCGCGAGGCTGAGCACGGTCGCGAGGACCGGACGGTGGGTGGAGATCTCGCTCAGCTTCATCAGTGGCCGCCCTTCGCCGCTGCCGGGGCGCCCGCGGACGGCGCGGCGGGGGCGCCCCCGGCCGGCACCGGCATCACCCGGGCGCCCTCGAACAGCTTCTGGTAGCCGGCGCGCACGACGCGGTCCCCGGCCGTGAGGCCCGCGGTGACCTCGGCGCGCGAGGAGTCGCGGATGCCGAGTGCGATCGCCTGCCGGGTGACGGTGCTGTCGGGCTTGACGACGAACACGAAGCTCTGGTCTCCCTCGCTGAACACCGCCTCGTCGGGGACGGTCAGCGCGCGGGGTCGCTCGCCCAGCGAGGCCGAGACATCGCCCGACATGCCGGGCCGCAGCCGGCCGCCGCGGTTGCGGATCCGCGCCACCATCCGCACCGTGTGGCTGGCGGGATCCAGCAGCGGGTCCACGACGCTGACTCGGCCGTCGAACGTCTCGCCCGGATAGGCGGTGGTCGTCACGCGGACCTCCGCGCTGCGTCGCAGCTGGGACAGGTAGCGCTCGGGCGCCGAGAAGGTGATCTTCATCACCCCGACCGAGGCGACCTCGGTGATCGGCGTGCCGACCGCGAGGTAGGCGCCGGGAGACACCAGACGGCGGCCCGCGACGCCGGTGAGCGGGGAGCGGATGCGCGCCTTCTCGAAGCGGGTGCGGGCGACCATCGCGTCGGCCTCGGCGACCTTGAGGGCCGCCGCGGCGTCGTCGAGCTCCTGCTGCGAGGCGGCGCGCTGCTCGAACAGCTGTGCCACGCGCTGATGGTTGATGCGCGCCTGGTCGCGCAGCGCGTCCGCGCGCGCGGAGGCGGCCGACAGCTCGCTGTCGTCGAGCCGGGCGAGCAACTCGCCCTCGGCGACCGGCCGCCCTTCGGCGAACGGCAGCTCGCGCACCACCCCGGCGATCTCGTTGACGATCCGCACGGTCTCCTCCGCCTCGATCGTGCCGACCGCGCGGAACCGCTCGGTCACCCCCTCGCTGCGGACCTCGGCCACCTCGACCGCGACCGGCGGCATCTGGAAGCCGCCGCCGCGCGACCCGCCGCATCCGGCGGTCGCGAGGACGGCCGGCAGCACGAGGAGCGCGAGGGCGGCGGACGGGCGGCGGGCGTGGCGTGTCATCGTGACGGTCTCCCGGGGGCGGGGGTGGTCAGGCGGCGGAGTTCGTTGGCGGCGCGGACGATGCGCACCCGCACCTCGGCCTCCCTCAGGCGCGCGCGCGCGAGGTCGGCCTCGAAGTTGACGAGGTCGTAGGCGGTGCCCCGTCCCGCCTGGTACTCGAGGCGGGCGATGCGGGCCTGTTCCTCGGCGGCGGTGACCAGCGTGAGGGCGGCGTCGAGCTCGCGGGGCCCGAGTGCGGCGGCGCGGTGGGCCGCCCGCACCGCGGACTCGAGCGCCAGCCGCCGGGCGCGCAGCGCCTCCCGGGCCCGCTCGTACTGGCCCTGCAGGCGGCGGTGCTCGCCGCGCTCGCCGCGCCAGCCGAGCGGCATCCGCAGGCGGATCCCGAAGCTCCACTCGCCGTAGTCCCGCCCGGACACCTGGTCCCAGGCATCGCCGAATCCACGGTCGAACACGGTCCCCACCGTGTCCGTGCCGAACACGACCTGACGGCCGATGCCCGACAGGCCCGAGGCGCCGACGCCGCCGAACGCCTCGAGCGTGGGCCACGCCCGCCACGCCGCCTGCCGCTCGCGCGCCCGCGCGGCGGCGGAGTCGGCCCGTGCCGCGCGCAGCGCCGGGTGGGCGTCGAGCGCGCGCGCCATCACCGCTTCGAGCGGCGCCACCGGCTCGGGCGAGGGCGGCAGGCCCAGCGTGCGGTAGCCGGCGCCCTCGCCGGCGCGCACGCCGACGATCTCGCCCAGGTGGTCGGCGGCCGCGGCGGCGGCGAGGCGGGTCTCCAGCAGCGCGGTCTCCTGCTCGGCGAGGAAGGTGCGCGCGATCGCCACCGCGCCGGGCCCGACGACCCCGGCGCGGCCCCGCAGCATCTGGTCGCGCAGGAACACCGCCGCGCTCTGGCGCAGCAGGCGCTGCACCTCGAGGCGCCGCTCGGCGGCGTAGAGCTCCCAGTAGGCGTTGCCGACCTCGGCCTCGAGGTCCAGCATCGCCTGGGCGAGCGCCTCGCGCGCGGCCTCGTGGTCGCGCCGGGCCGCCCGCAGCCCGCCGCGCGTGGCGGCCGGGGCGAAGCCCTGGAGCAGCGGCTGGACGACGTCGAAGCGCGCGCGGGCGCGCCGCTCGGTCGGCAGGGTGGAGAACGGCGCGTTGGTCTCGAGCCGCGTGCGGGTGAACCCGAAATGGAGTCGGGTGCCGGTCGGGGCGAGCCAGTCGACGCCGCCCTCGGTCGCGCGCGTGACCAGGCGGGAGCCGGCGAACGGCGAGCTGACCGGGCTCTCGACGTCGCCGTGCTCGCCCGCGAGCGAGAGCACCGGGTCGAACGCCGCGGCGGCGCTCATGCGGGCGCCCTCCGCCGCGCGCAGCCCCGCGGCCGCGGCGCGGGCCGCGGGACTGTGGGCGGCGGCGAGGCGCAGCGCCTGGTCGAGGGTGAGCGCCAGGGTCGGGCCGGGCGACTCCCCGGCGAGGAACGAGGTGTCGGGCTCGGCGGATCCCTCCTGCGCGCGCGCCGGCGCGGCGCACGCCGCGGCGAGCGCCAGCGCCGCCAGCGCGAG
>CAZKQE010000194.1:0-5826 GCA_964554725.1 uncultured bacterium | reverse complement strand
GGCGGCCGGCGCCGGCGCGCGGGCGAGCAGGGCGCCGGTGTCCGTCCCGTCCGGGGCCGGGTCGCCGGGGACCCGCCCCAGCACGCCGGTCCGCCCGTGGTCCGCCCCGGGGGCGGCCGCGGCGACCGGCGAGGACGAGAACACCCGCAGCATCGGGTCGCCGAGCAGTTGATAGGTCATCGCGTGCATCGCCCCGAGTCCGCTGCCGAGCAGCCCGGCGCGCGCCTCGACCAGCGCCTCGCCGATCGTCGCGGCCCCGACGTCGAACGCCTGCTCGACGAAGCGACGGGTCAGCTCGTCCGACAACCCCGCGAACGTCAGGTCGCTCGGGGCGATCACGGTGACCGCGCCGCCGTCGCGGGCGCGCAGGAACGCCTCGGCGAGCGAGGTCGGGTGGTCGAACGCGTTGACCAGCGAGGTCATGAGCCACAGGTGTCCCGCACGGTCGCCGTTGGCGAGAGCGAGCACGTCGGCCACGGTGAGGAGCTGCGGGTCGGGCCCGGCGTTCGTTCCCACCTCGAGACGGTCGGGAGCGCCGGCGCCGAACCCGATCGCGACGTGGTGCCCCGCGTCGAACGCCGCGATCACCGAGGCGCGCGTCTCGGGCAGGGCCCCCGGCGTCCACGCGGGAAGGTCCCAGGACTCGTAGAGCCGGGCGACCCGCTGATCGGGGTCGTCGGCGATGCGCGGCAGCAACCGCTCGGCGAACGCGGCGAGATCGAGCCCGGGCAGCAGCCGGTTGGCGAACAGCAGCGTCGAGCGCTCGAGGTCCGGGTCGGCCCGCCGCTCGAACGCCAGCGTCTTGCGCACGAAGTCGCGGGCCTCGTGATGGTTCGAGACCGGCGCGCGGCCGACGACCAGCTCGGGGACCAGGTCGGGCTCGTCGCCCGCGCCGTCCGCCGACGGCAGCTCACCGTAGCGGCCGTCCCCGTCGCCGTCCCAGGTGCCGTCGAGGCAGGCGTAGTACCAGTCGCTCACGAACGACCGGTCGCCGAGGAGGCTCCGCACGCTGGCGCGCCGCGCCGGGACGACGTCGGTGTCGCCGCCCAGCAGCACCCAGCGCGTGCCCCAGTGGGCGTGGGCGTCGCGCAGGAAGAGCCGGACGCGCTCGGCGTCGTCCGCCGCCGCCGGGTACGCCGGGCGCAGGCTCTCGAGCGAGCGCACGCGGCTCGCGACGCCCTGTCGTGCGCGCTCGCGGGCGAGCGCGAGGAATTCGTCACGCAGACCGCGCCCGGTGACGATGACATAGGGGAACGTTCCCTCGCCCGCGAGCGGGACGCCCCGGTCGGCGGCGAGCGCCGCGGCATCGCCGGGGAGCCCGAGGCCCATGACGTCGCCGTTGGCCTGGAGTGTGGGAACGGCAGCGACACCCAGGCCGATGAGCACGGTACAGACGCAGAGCATGAACAGCGGGATCCGACGCATGGCACCACCCCCCGGGTCGCGGTGACGGACTGGGATGTCGTGGCGCCGGGCGGCGTCACGATGGTAGCGATGCGTCGTGCGGGCGGCTCCGGTGGCGGGGCGGGCTGCGGACGGATCGAGAATAGAGTTCGTTCCCGACCCGGTCAACGGAATTGGCGGCACCAGGACGCCGGGGCAAACGCCCCGCCGGCCCGCCGGCCCGCCGTCGCGACGGATGCGGGGATGTGCACGAAACGGAGGATCGGGGCATGAGGTACCGGGACACCCTGCCGGGGATGGTCGCCGTGCTGGGACTGCTGCTCACCACCTCGGCCGCGGCCTCGGGCCTGCCCGGGCAGGCGCGGCTGCGCGGGACGCTCGGGTTCACCACCCTCGGCCTCGCCGACCTCAACGGCCGGATCCGCGCCGAGCGGGACGCCTTCATGGCCGACACGCTGACCGACGAGGCGCGCTGGGACCCGTTGGGCGGCGCGCCCGCGGTGGGGTTCGAGGTGGACGTGCGGCTCTCGTCGCGCCTCACCGCCGGGCTCGGGTTCAGCGCCCACCGCAGCGCCGTGCGCCACGAGGCGTTCCAGGTGCTGAGCGTGGACCCCGGCACCGGCGAGCCGGCCGAGGTGGATGAGTTCGACGAGTCGTTGCGGCTCTCCGCCTGGGACGTGGTCGGCACCGTCGGCGTCTGGGTCCCCTCCGCCCCCGGACTCCACTTCGGCGGCCAGCTCGGCATGGTGCGCGGCAAGCTCGAGAGCGAGCGCGTCCGCATCTTCTCGACCTTCTCGTCCGGCGAGTTCACCCGGACCGACCGCGGCGAGTGGACCGGCACCGGCCTCGTGCTCGGCGCGTTCACCGGCTACGACCAGTCGGTCACCTCGACCCTCTCGCTCTCGAGCCGGCTCGGCTACCGCTACCGGAAGATCAGCGCCCCCGAGGGCGTCGTGCGGACCCTCGTCCTCGACGAGAACGAGGGCACCAGCTACGAGTGGGAGGCCGGCCCGCTCGTGGACTCGACCGGGCGCCGGATGTCGCTCGACCTCGGCGGGTTCTACTTCAACATGATGCTGAGCCTGGGGTTCGGCGGCGGGGAGTAGCCCGCGGCGCCGCGGCCTCCCGCGCCCCTCAAGCTTTGCGGAAGCTCGCGACCAGCGCCACGCCGCGGCGCACGGTCTCGCGCGGGCGGTCGGCATGGCCGAGCCGCACGAACATGAGCGCGTCCTCCCCCGCCGCCCCGAACAGCGACAGCAGCTCGGGCCGGAAGCGCTCGCGGGCGATCAGCGCGTCCACCGGCTGGTGCGCGATGCCGAGCTGGGTCGCTTTGAGCGCGAACCGCTCGTAGACCTGGCCGCCGACCAGCCGCGTCTCGTCGCGCCGCGCCGGGGCGCTGAGCAGCGCGAGCGCGCCGGCCGAGCGCACGCCCTTGCGCGCCTGCTTGCCGAGGCTGCCCGCGCCCTGGCCGCGCAGGAAGCTGCCGGGATCGAGGTAGCGCCGCGACAGCCACTTCGCCGGACCGCCGAGCGCGAGCGCGCCGGGCGAGAGGCCGTCGCCGCGCCGGCGCGCCTCGTCGTCGAAGCGCGTCCAGGCGTAGCGTTCGGACTGCGCGGCGCGGTCCATCGTCAGCTCGTGGACGGCGTCGTGCGCGAGCTGGCCGATCGCGTGGATGCGGTCGCGGTCGTCGATCCAGCGCAGGCGGAAGCCCTCCGGCACCTGGGCGGTGAGCGCGGCGCGGTTCTCGCGGAACAGCCCGCGCCCGTCGTACTCGCGACGGTTCGTGCGCCGCTCGACGATGGCGTGGAACAGGGCGCGGTCGCGGGGCGCCTCGCCCGCCGACCATGTCACCTCGGCCACCGGCGCGTCCGCGCCGCCGGCCGGCGGATAGTGGACGGTCGCGCGCAGGCCCCACGCGCGCGCCGCCACCAGCAGGTTCTCGAGCGCCGCGCCGAGCGAGAGCCGCATCGCCCGGCGGTCGGGGTCGTTCACCGGCAGCGCCCGTTCGGGATCGGCGAGCAGGCGGATCACCGGACCCTCGACCTGGAAGCGCCACGGCTGGCTGTTCCAGTGGCTGGGCGCCAGGATCGCGGCGCCGATCAGCGCGCGCGCGACCTCGATCTCGCCGGCCGGCGCGCGCTCGGGCAGGCTCCACGGCTGGAGCGGCGGCAGACTGTCGGCGACCTTCTGGGCGAGCGCGGCGTACGGTCGCAGGGCCGCGCCGACCGCCGCCCCGGCGACGACCACCAGGAAACGGCGGCGCCCGAGCGGCACGGCGAGGAACCGAGGGGAACGCGGCGCGGCGCGGCCGCCGCCCGCGGGGGATCGGTCCATGATCCGCGAGGGTGCGGGAGCCGCCCGGGGGCGTCAACCACGTGTCGCCAAACCGCTCGCCGGCAGCCCGCTAGCGGCGCGGCCCGGCGCGCGGCGCCGGCTTTGGCAGACGCGCTCCGGCCACTTGCCCGACCCCGATGCGGCGGCTACGGTCGGGCGATGGAGCCGGCGCGCTTCGTCACGGATACTTCGCTCGACTTCCTCGCCCGGCGGCTGCGGCTGTTGGGCTACGACGTGGCCCTGCTGCCGGGCGCGCGGCTCGACGAGGTGTTCGAGGCGGCGCGGCGCGAGGACCGCATCGTGATCACGTTGAGCGCCCGCCGCCCCCGGCCCCATGCCGACGTGCCGGCGATCGTGGCGCCGCGTGACGACCCGGCGGCGGCGCTGCGCGCGATCGCCGCCGCGCACCGCCCGTCGGGCGCGCCGTTCAGCCGCTGCCCGCTGTGCAACCAGGCGCTGCAGACCCGTCATCCGATGGAGGCGCGCGGCGAGGTGCCGGGCCGGGTGCTGCGCCGCGGGAGCCCGCTGCGCTACTGCCCGATGTGCGGGAAGTGGTACTGGGACGGCTCGCACGTCGCGCGCCTGCGCGAGTGGCTGGAACGTGCGCTCGGCCGACCGCTGCCGGACGCGGGCGCCGGGCCGAGCCCGGGGAGTTGAGCGCGGGCGGCGCGATCGCCGAGCCCTGCCCGGGCGATCGAGCGCTGGCGTGATCGCCCATCCGGGATATCCCTGCTCGCACGAATCATGGCGACATGCGATTTGACTTGACTCGTTCGCGGTGCCCGGCGAGCGATGCGCAGGTGCCGCCCGCGCAGCGGCCTCGCTGCGTGCGCAGGATGCCCGCCCGCGCGCGCGATCGCCCCGGTCGCGCCCGGAGTTCGGAACGCGCCCCGATGCGCGCCCTGCGGGCGATCGCGGCGGCCCGGGAACGCCATGCGAGAATGCGTGCGTCGTGAGCGGCCCCCGACACCCGCCCCCGCGAGGTGTCCGTCGTGCACGAGTACTCGCTGTCGCATCTCCCGGACGAGACGCTGCTCTCCGATCTCGCCGCCCTGGTCGCCCGCGACCGCACGATCACCGCCCGGCTGCTCGCCCATCTGGCCGAGGTGGATCACCGGAAGCTCTATCTGCCGGCGGCGTATCCGTCGATGTACGCGTGGTGTGTCGGGGAGCTCGGGCTCTGCGAGCAGGCCGCCTACAAGCGCATCCAGGCGGCCCGGGCGGCGCGCCGGTTCCCGGCGATCTACGACGCGGTGGCCGACGGCCGGCTGCACCTGAGCGCGGTGGTGCTGCTGGCGGCCCATCTCACCGAGGAGAACGCCGCCGGGCTGCTGGCGGCGGCCACCCGCCGGACCAAGGCCGGGATCGAGCAGCTGCTGGCTGAGCGCTTCCCGCGCCCGGACCTGCCGGCCCGGCTGATCGAACTCGTCCCGGGGCCGGCAGAGCGCATGCCGGGTCCAGCCCCGGACCTTCCGGAGAACGAGACCCGACCGAGCCCGGTGGCGATCGCGTGCGCGCCGGTGTCGGAGACGATCGCCCGCGCGTCGGCTCCGGCGGGCGAGGAGACACGGCCCGACCCGGGAAGCATGACGCATCAACTATCCCCGGGGATAGTCGTTCGCACACCGGAGCGGGACCGTGCGCGGGTCGAGCCGCTGGCTCCCCGGCGCTTCGGCGTCCAGTTCACCCTGAGCCAGGCCGGGCATGACAGGCTGCGCCGGGCGCAGGACCTGCTCGGGCATCAAGTCGCCCCGGGGGACCTGGGGCAGGTCTTCGAGCGGGCGCTGGAGGCGCTGATCGAGCGCCTCGAGAAGCAGAAGCTCGCGGCGACGTCGCAGCCGCGGCCCGGCCGTGGCACGTCCGGCCGCGAGACCCGGCACATCCCGGCGCACGTGCGGCGCGCGGTGTGGGCCCGGGACGGCGGCCGGTGCACGTTCGAATCCGAGAGCGGCCGACGCTGCGAGGCGCGGCGGGGGCTCGAGTTCGATCATGTGAACGAGTTCGCCCGCGGCGGGGAGGCCGACCTGTCCGGGATCCGACTCCGCTGCCGGGCGCACAATCAGTACACGGCCGGGCTCACGTTCGGGA
>CAZKQE010000193.1:0-5912 GCA_964554725.1 uncultured bacterium | reverse complement strand
CGCTCCAGGGACCTGGTGTCCAAGTCCGGGGGCGACGCGTTCACGGTGATCCTGCCGCAGACCGACGTCGCCGGCGCCCGCGCGGCGGCCGAGCGGCTGCGCGCGGCGGTCGAGGAGCACGCGTTCCCGCTCGCCACCCGCGGCCAGATCACCGTCAGCATCGGCATCGCCGCCTATCCGGCCGACGGGCAGACGACCAGCGCGCTGATCGAGACCGCGGACCGCGCGCTCTACCTCGCGAAGCAGCGCGGCCGCAACGTGGCCATGCACGTGGAGCGCGAGGCGGCGTAGCCGGTGGCGTTGACCGTGCGCGAAACCCGCTGGTAGACTGCTTCGCCCCGGACGCCAGGTGGCGCCCGGGTTCTTCGTTCCGACGAGCGGAGGGGACCAGGTGACGGAGACGATCGGCATCGCGGTGGTGGGCACCGGCGACTGGGGTGCCAACCTTGTCCGCAACTTCGCCGCGCTCCCCGGCGCCCGGCTGGCGGCGCTGTGCGACACGGACGCCGGCCGGCTCGCGCGCACCGCCGCCGCCCATCCCGGCGTCCGCGCCACCGCGAAGCTCGAGGAGGTGGCGGCCGCGCCGGACGTGCGCGGCGTCGTGGTCTCCGCCTCGGCGGTGCAGCACCATCCGATCGCGCGCATGCTGCTCGAGGCGGGCAAGGACGTCTACGTCGAGAAGCCGCTCGCCCTGCAGGTGGACCACGCCGAGGAGCTCGTGCGGCTCGCCCGCGAACGCGACCGCATCCTGATGGTCGGCCACCTGCTGCTCCACCATCCCGGCGTGCGTCACCTGAAGGAGATGGTCCGCAGCGGCGAGCTGGGCGACGTCTACTACATCTACTCGCAGCGCGTGAACCTCGGCAAGGTGCGGCGCGACGAGAACGCGCTGTGGAGCTTCGCGCCGCACGACCTGTCCGTGATCCTCCACCTGCTCGAGACCGAGCCGATCGACGTGGTGGCCCGCGGCTCCGCCTTCCTCCAGGGCACGGTCGAGGACGTCGTCTTCCTCCACCTGCGGTTCCCGGGCGGGCGCATGGCCCACGTGCACGTCTCGTGGCTCGACCCGCACAAGCTGCGCAAGTTCACGGTGGTCGGCAGCCGCAAGATGGTCGTGTTCGACGACATGGAGGCGAGCGAGAAGATCCGCGTCTACGACAAGGGCATCGACCGCGCCGGGCAGATCGTCTCCTACGGCGATGCGCTGTCCGTGCGCACGGGCGACATCCTGATCCCGAAGATCTCGCTCCAGGAGCCGCTGCGGCTCGAGTGCCAGCACTTCGTCGAGTGCGTGCGCGAGCACCGCACGCCGCTCACGGACGGGGCCGACGGATTGCGGGTGGTGCGCGTGCTCGCCGCGGCCCAGCGGTCGCTCGAGGCGGGCGGCGCCCCGATGCCGGTCGCCGCGCAGCCGGCGGGGGTGTCATGAGCGTGTTCGTCCATCCCACCGCGGTCCTCGGACCCGGCGCCACGCTGGGGGAGGCGTGCATGATCGGCGCCCGCGTGACCCTCGGCCGCGGCTGCCAGGTCGGCCACCACGTCGTCATCCACGAGGACACGGTGGTCGGCGAGGAGGTGCGCATCGACGACCACGCGACGCTCGGCAAGCGGCCGATGCGCGCGGCGAACTCCGCGACCACCACCGAACAGGCGCTGCCCCCGCTCACGGTCGGCGACCGCTGCATCGTCGGCACCGGCGTGGTGCTCTACCGCGGCGCCGCGATCGCCGGCAAGGTGCTGATGGCCGACCTGTGCACGGTGCGGGAGAACGTCACGATCGGCCGCGGGACGATCGTCGGCCGCGGGGTCACGGTCGAGAACTTCTGCAGCGTCGGCAACTACTGCAAGCTCGAGAGCGAGTGCTACCTGACCGCGTACTCGACCCTCGAGGACCGCGTGTTCGTGGCGCCGGGCGTCGTCACGTCGAACGACAACTACGTCGGGCGCACGGCCGAGCGTTTCAAGCACTTCAAGGGCGTCACCGTCCGCAAGGGGGGCCGCATCGGCGCCGGCTCGGTGATCCTGCCGGGGATCGAGATCGGCGAGGACGGCCTGGTCGCGGCCGGCTCGGTCGTCACCCGCGACGTCCCCGCGCGCACGATCGTGCGGGGTTCGCCGGCCCGCGCGTGGCGTCCGGTGCCCGAGGAGCAGCTGCTCGAGAACCAGGGGTGGAGCGATGTGTAGGCCCACGGGGAGGACATCATGGGGACGATGACGGCCAGGCCCGCCACGACGGTGCCGCTGCTCGACCTCGGCGCCCAGTACGCCGAGATCAAGGAGGAGATGGACGCCGCGATCCACCGCGTGCTGGACAGCACGCGCTTCATCGGCGGACCCGAGGTCGCCGCGCTCGAGGAGGAGATCGCGCGCTACTCGCAGGCGCCGCACGCGGTGGCCTGCGCCTCGGGCACCGACGCGCTGCTGCTCTCGCTCAAGGCGCTCGGGATCGGCCCCGGGGACGAGGTGGTCACCAGCGCCTACTCGTTCTTCGCCAGCGCCGGCGTCATCGTCAACGCCGGGGCCACGCCGGTGTTCGTCGACATCGACCCGGCGACCTACAACCTCGACCCGCACCGGCTCGAGGCGGCGATCACCGCGAACACGAAGGCGGTCATCCCGGTCCACATCTACGGCCAGTGCTGCGACCTCACCGCGCTCCAGGCGGTGTGCGACAAGAAGAAGGTGTGGATGATCGAGGACGCCGCCCAGGCGATCGGGGCCGAGTGGGAGGGACGCCGCGCCGGCTCGGTCGGCGACCTCGGCTGCTTCTCGTTCTTCCCCTCGAAGAACCTGGGCGCCGCCGGCGACGGCGGCATGGTCGTGGCCCGTGACCCCGGGGTCGCCGATCGCGTCCGCCTGCTGCGGGAGCACGGCGCCCGCCCCAAGTACTACCACGCGCTGGTCGGCACGAACTCGCGGCTCGACGCCCTGCAGGCGGCGATCCTGCGCGTGAAGCTCCGCCACCTCGACCGCTGGAGCGAGAAGCGCGCCCAGAACGCGACCCTCTACGACCGGCTGCTCGAGGGCGCCGCGATCGGCCGGCCGCACCGCGACGCCCGCGCGCGCCACATCTTCAACCAGTACGTCGTGCGGGTGCCGAACCGCGACGCGGTGCGGCAGCGGCTCACCGAGCGCGGGATCGGCACCGAGATCTACTACCCGGTGCCGCTCCACCTGCAGACCTGCTTCGCCATGCTCGGCCACAAGGACGGGGACATGCCCCACGCCGAGGCGGCCGCGCGCGAGACGCTCGCGCTGCCGATCTACCCGGAGCTCACGGAGGAACAGATCCGCCACGTCGCGGCGACCCTGCGCGACGCGGTGGACATGGACTGACACGACCGTCACCGACGCGCGCGTCGCACCCCCGCCCACCGCGGCGCCGCGTCCGATCACCGTCACACGGAGCGCCGGCCAGCCCCTCGCCGGCGCCCCGGGCAGCCATCCGACATGGAGATCGAGAAGGACACCCACCTGCGCGACCTGCTGCGCCGGGTGGACGAGGTGCGCGGGCTCGCACCGCCGGACGGCGTCCCGGCGGCGGCCGCGGCCGTCGGCGGCGAGGCCCTGGTCCGCACGGTCGCCGACCTGGTCGAGGAGCTCGAGCGCAGCCATCGCCGGCTGATCGAGACCAACGTGCAGCTGGTGTCGCTGCGCGAGGTCGCCAACGGCATGGTCACCGCGCTCGACTCGGGCGAGACCACCCGCACGGTGACCCGCTACCTCCACCGCGCGTTCGGCTTCGAGGACGCGTTCCTGCTCCTGGTCGACCGCGGTCGCGGCACGCTCGCCGGCACCTGGACGCACGGGCACGAGCGCCGCGAGGTCAGCCACCGGCTCGAGCTGCCGCTGGTCGGGGCCGGCGGCGGCATCCTGCGCTCCCTGTGGATGAACCGCACGGTCCACCTGCGCGACGCCCGGCGTCACCCGGCCGCCGACCTGCCCGACGGCCATCCCCTGCAGGAGCCCCTCGAGCGGCTGGGCTCGTTCGCCTGCGTGCCGCTGCAGCGCAGCCAGGGCGGGCCGGTGGCGCAGCCGCACGAGCTGTGCGGAGCCCACTGCGTGCTGGGCGACGTCCGCACGCTGGTCCCGCCGCCCGGCGCGGCCGCCGCGGAGTGGGCGCTCGAGCTCGAGGAGTCCCAGCGCCGCTGCGTCGGCTGCGAGCTGATGCCGAGCCTCGGCGTGATCGGCATGGCGCGCCCGGCGGGCGGGCCGCCGGTGAGCGTCGCGGACGTGACCCTGCTCGAGTCCATCGCGCTCTCGCTCTCGCCGGTGATCGAGAACGCGCGGCTCTATCAGGACCTGCGCCGCAGCGAGCGCTTCCGTCTCCACGTGCTGGACAGCATGGCGAGCGCGCTGGTCGCGGTCGGCATGCGGGGGGAGATCCTCACCTTCAACCACGCCGCCGAGGAGCTGCTCGGCTACCGCGAAGCGGAGGTGAAGGGCGCCTCGTTCGGCGAGCTGTTCGGCGAGGAGGGCGAGTCGCTGCTGCGCGGCACCCTCGAGCACGGGCACGAGTGCGTGCGTGAGGAGACCCTGCTGCGGGCGCGCGAGGGGACCCCGGTCCCGGTGCTGCTCACCACCTCGCTGCTGCGCGGGGAGCGCCGGGCGGTCTACGGCGCGATCGCCACCTTCGTCGACCTCACGCCGCTCAAGCGAGCCGAGGAGCACGCCCGCAGCCAGGACCGCCTGGCCGCACTGGGCCGCTTCACCTCGAGCGTCGCCCACGAGATCCGCAACCCGCTCACCGGGATCGCCGCCGGCGTCCAGTACCTGTCGCGCTCGCTCGACGACGAGGCGCAGCGGAAGAACCTCGACTTCATCCTGAGCGAGATCCGCCGCCTCGACCGGATCGTGCAGGACCTGTTCGACATCACCCACCCGCGCGGGCTCCAGCGCCGCGTGGCGCCGCTCGAGGACGCCGTGCACCGCGCGATCCAGTCGCTCGCGCCCGACCTCGCGCGGCGCGGCGTCACGGCCGCGGTCGAGGTGGCGCCCGGGACGCCGCCGGTGCCCCACGACGCGGACCAGCTGCAGCAGGTGTTCATCAACCTCGTCAAGAACGCCGCCGAGGCGTCCCCCGACGGGGCGACCGTGCGCGTCCTCCTGGCGTCCGCGACGCCGCCGGGGAGCGCGGGTCGCGGGGCCCCGCGCCCGGGAGTCGTCGCCCGGGTCGAGGACCGGGGGAGCGGGATCAGCAACGAGCATCTCAGGAACGTCTTCGAGCCCTTCTTCACCACCCGTAAGGGCGGCACCGGGCTCGGACTCTACGTCTGCCACGAGATCGTCAAGCGCCACGGGGGCGCCCTGACGGTCCACAGCGAGATCGACCGCGGCACGACGTTCAGCGTCGAGTTGCCGCTCGACGTCAACGGAGGGACCCCATGAACAAGGCGACCATCCTGGTGGTGGACGATCAGGACTCCATCCGCCACTTCGTCAGCAAGACCCTCGAGGACGACGGCTTCACCGTCCTCTCGACCGGCTCCGTGCGCGAGACGCGGCAGGTGCTCGAGCACGACATGCCCGACCTCATGCTGCTCGACCTCAAGCTGCCCGACGGCACCGGCCTCGAGCTGCTGCGCGAGATCAAGCGCCTGCAGCCGGAGGTGCCGATCATCCTGATGACCGCGTTCGGCGAGGTCGAGACCGCGGTCGAGGCGATGAGCGCGGGCGCGTTCTGGTTCGTGAAGAAGCCGTTCCAGAACGACGAGCTGCTCGCGCTGGTCGCCCGCGCGCTCGAGTCCCAGCGGCTGTGGCTCGAGCTGCGGCGGCTGCGCCACCAGGCGTTCGCCGACGAGGACTACCTCCACTCGCTGAGCCCCAGCATGCAGGAGGCGTACGCGATCGCCGAGCAGGTCTCGCGCGGGGACAACACCAGCGTGCTGATCGAGGGCGAGAGCGGGACCGGC
>CAZKQE010000192.1:0-5943 GCA_964554725.1 uncultured bacterium | reverse complement strand
CAGGGCGTTGGGGTAGTAGCGCTCGAGGTCGCGGGTGCGCTCCGGCCACCCGAGGGTCGCGAACGGCCACAGCCAGGAGGAGAACCAGGTGTCGAGCACGTCCTCGTCCTGGCGCCAGCCGTCGCCGGCCGGGCGCTCGAGCGAGACGACCGACTCCTCGGATCCCTCCGCGCCCCGGTACCAGACCGGGATCCGGTGGCCCCACCACAGCTGGCGCGAGATGCACCAGTCGCGCAGGTGCTCCATCCAGTGCAGGTACACCTTCTTCCAGCGGGCGGGATAGAACTTCACGTGCCCGCGCCGGGCCGCCTCGATCGCCGGCGCCGCGAGCGGGGCCATGCGCACGAACCACTGGAGCGACAGGTAGGGCTCGATGACGGTGTCGCAGCGCTCGCAGCGCCCGACCGCGTGGCGGTGGGGCTCGACCCGCTCCAGGTAGCCGGCGTCGCGCAGCGCCTCGACGACGCGCTCGCGGGCGGCGAAGCGGTCCAGCCCGCGGAAGTCGCCGGCGTGGTCGTTCATCACCCCGCGCTCGTCCATGACGACGACGCGGGGCAGGCCGTGCCGCTCGCCGATCAGGAAGTCGTTCGCGTCGTGGGCCGGCGTGACCTTGACCGCGCCGCTGCCGAACTTCGGGTCCACCTGGTCGTCGGCGACGATCGGGATCTCACGCCGCAGCAGGGGCAGCACCGCGGTCCGCCCCACCATGTGCGCGTAGCGGCGGTCCTTCGGCGAGACGGCCACGCCGGTGTCCCCCAGCATGGTCTCGGGCCGGGTGGTCGCCACGGTGATGGACTTCTCGCTCCCCTTGATCGGGTAGCGGATGTGCCACAGGTGCCCGTCGGTCTCGACGTGGTCCACCTCCTCGTCGGAGAGCGCGGTCTGGCAGCGCGGGCACCAGTTGACGATGCGGTGGCCGCGGTAGACCAGCCCCTTCTCGTGGAGGCGCTGGAACACGAGCAGGACCGCGCGCGAGTATCCCTCGTCGAGCGTGAACCGCTCGCGGCTCCAGTCGGCCGAGATGCCGAGCCGCCGCAGCTGCCGCAGGATGAGCCCGCCGTACCGCTCCTTCCAGGCCCAGACCTCCTCGAGGAACCGCTCGCGCCCGAGCTCGTGGCGGGAGGTCCCGCGCTCGCGCAGGCTCTTCTCGACCGCGTTCTGGGTGGCGATCCCGGCGTGGTCCATCCCCGGCACCCACAGCGTCTCGCGGCCCTCCATGCGCTGCCAGCGCACGACCAGGTCGCGGATGGACTCGCCCAGGACGTGGCCCATGGTCAGCGACCCGGTCACGTTCGGGGGCGGGATCATGACCACGAACGGGGGCTTGCCGGTCTCGCGCGGGGCGAACACCCCCCGCGACTCCCACTCCGCATACCAGCGGGCCTCGATCCTCGCCGGGTCGTAGGGCTGCTGGAGCGCCTCCGGACGGCCGGGACGCATCGATCCTCCTCGTGGCGTGGGGTGCGGGGGCGGGCGCCGGGAAGCCGCCGCCGGTGCGAGCGGCGGAGCCTAGCACAGGGCCGAAACGCCGCCCAGGACGCGCCCGGCGCGTGTCAGGGAGCGACGAGGGGACCGCGTTCGAGCCGTGTTCTGACCGCTCCGCCCGAAGGCGTGGCCGGCGTGGGATGGGGAGCCCGAAGGAGGGCTCAGGAGGACCCCCACGCCGGCCGGAGGCACGGCGGGCCCCGCGGGCGACGCCGCGGGGCCCGCCGGGACCGCGCGGGATCAGCGGGCGAGGACGATCCGCCGGGCGGTCACGATCCCGGGTGCGGTGAGGCGCACGAAGTAGACGCCGGCGTTCACCGGGCCCGCCTCCCCCTCGCCGGTCCACGTGACGCGGTGGAGTCCCGCGGCATGGGGCCCGCGGGCGAGCACCGCGACCTCGCGGCCCTGCAGGTCGTACACCGCCACCCCCACCTCGGCGGCGCGCGGCACCGCGTAGTCGATCACCGAACGGCCCGCGGTCGGGTTCGGCGCGATCCCGGCGAGCGCGAAGTCGGCGATCGGCGCCCCCACCGTGGCCGCGAGCGGCCCGACGAACTCGCGGCCGCCGCCGCGCGTGGTGAGCGCGAGCCGGTAGTGGTACGTGCGACCCACCTCGACGTCGCGGTCCACGGCCACGGTCGCCGATCCCTCGAACCCGAACTCGAGGCCGAGGTCCGCCCACGGGCCGTCGGCGGCCGGGGCGCGCTCGACCGCGATCGCCGAGTAGGCGGAGGGGTCCGGCAGCTCCCAGGCCAGGCGCACGCCGTCGGCGATCGCCTCGGCGCGGAACAGGGATGCCACCACCCCGACCGGCGGGTCGATGATCTCCCACACCGCGTCGCTCACGTCCGAGCCCTGGTTCGACGCCGCGTCGCGGGCGGTCACCCGCAGCAGCGCGTTGGCGGTGACCGGCCCGGTCACGTTCCAGGCGAAGCTGCCGGTGTTGGCGATGCCGGTGGCGAGCGCGACCCAGCTGCCGCCGCCGTTGCGCGAGATCTCGAGGTCCACCGACGTGACCCCCAGATAGGGGTCGGTGGCGTTCCAGGTCAGGTTCACGCTGGCGCCGACGATCAGGGTCTCGCCGCCGTTCGGGGAGCTGACCGCGCAGGTCGGGTCCGTCAGGTCGCCGAGGTGGAGCTTGCCCCAGCCGAAGTCCTTGTTCGGGACCGGGCCGAAGGCGGTGACGAACCCGTCCACGATCGCGCGCGTGTGGAGCAGGGCCTGGACCTGCGCGGGCGTCAGCATCCCGTACTTCTGGTAGAGCAGCGCCACCGCCCCGGCGACGTGCGGGGCCGACATGCTGGTCCCCTGGTTCGCGACGTGGCGGAAGCCCGGCAGGTCCACGTCGGGGGACGAGCAGGAGACGGCGATGTCGCCGGTCTTGCTGGAGAGGATCGCGGTGCCGGGCCCGGAGACGTCCGGCTTGATGCGGCCGTCCCGGGTGGGCCCCGGGCTCGAGAAGTTCGCGATGTTGCCGACCGCCGGCTGGCTGAACGTCACCCCGCCCCCGGCGCAGTCGATCCAGCTCTGCCGGCTCACCCAGGCGCCGGCGGCGATCGAGGACAGGCCGGTGGCGATCGCGCTGATGATCTCCTGGTCGGGCTGGTTGCCGACCACGAAGTTGTAGGTGCCGCCCGAGCTGGTCGCCGTGCGCCACAGGTCGACCTCGCCGCCGGCGGCGCCGATGACGATCGGCGTGAAGGTGAAGGTCCAGGTGCCGGAGATCGTCGCGCCGTTGACGGCGTTCAGCTCGATGTAGACCAGCTTGTCCCCGGTGGAGGTGAGCGATACGCCGTTCTCGATGTAGACGTTCCCGTTCCCGGTCAGCGGGCCGGGGTAGCCGCCGCTGATGCCGCCCAGCGCGATCGGCCCCACGGTCGTCCCGCCGGGGGTGGTGATCGAGACGTCGAGCTGCTCGGAGGCCTCGTAGTACCCGCGGATCACCGTGAACCGGGCCGAGGGCGAGGTGCTGCTGATCGCCATCGTCGGCGCGGGCGAGGCCGGGAACCACTCGGCGTGGAGCGCCGCGTTCCGGTCGTTGCCGGCGGACAGGACGACCACCTTGCCGGGGCCCGAGAGCGCGTCGATCGTCTGCTCGAACGGGTCCGTGCCGTCCTTGGGTCCGCTCTGGCTGCCGATCGACATGTTGATCACCGCCGGCTTCCCGAACGCCGTCGCCTGGCCGAAGATGTAGCTCGCCGCATCGGCCATCTGGGCGCGCGAGAAGCTGCCCGCCGTCGAGCCGTCCACGACGATGATGTCGGCGCGCGGGGCCATCCCGGTGTAGGTGAAGGCCGCCGGCGAACCGGCGCCGGTGGCGCTCCCGTCGCCCGCGGCGGTGCCCATCGTGTGGGTGCCGTGACCGTGCGTGTCCTTGGCGGTCGAGAGCAGGGCGTCGATCTGCGCGGCGTTCCACTCGGTGCCGTACCCGAATCCGGCGGGGTTCGGGCCGGCCGGGTCGGTCTGGTCCCAGATCTTGAGGATGCGGGTGTTGCCGAGCGCGTCCTTGAAGTCGTCGTGATCGTAGTCCACGCCGGTGTCCACCCCGCCGACGATCACGCCGGCCCCGTTGATGCCGGTGAAGTTCGGACCCGCGCCGCGGAACAGGGTGGCGCCGGTGGCGATCGCACCCAGGTCGTTCGTGATCTGGTCGATCTCGGCGCCCTCGATGCGCGTGATCCCCGCCAGGGCGGCGACCGCCTCGACCCGATCGGCCGGGATCCAGGCGGTGAACACCCCCGGCACCGCGGTGCGGACCCGCGCGCCGGCCGCCTCGAGCTGCTCCCGCGTCACGCTCCCGACCACGAACACGTCGAGCTCGCCGACCGCGCTCACCGAGAGCCGGCCGCCGGCGCCGATCGCCGCCCCGGACTCGCCGGCGCGCAGGCGGTGGAGCGCGATGCGCGCGGTCGGGTCCAGCTTGCGGAGGTCGGCGGCGGCGGGAGACAGCGCCGCGAGGAGCATCAGGGCGGCGAGGGAGGTCGTGCGCGTTCGCGGGGTCATCGGTGCGGCTCCGGGGATCGGGGAACGACGGTCGTCGCACGCGCACCGTCGAGTCGGACCGGGACGCCGGCGGGGGGGATTCCGTCCCTCGATGATATCGGGTCCGCCGCGTCCGCGGCCACCCGAAACTGGGCCGCGGCGGGGCGCGGAGCGTCCGGCCGGGGGGCTGCGCGGCCGGCGGCCTGCCGCCGGGCGCTCCCGCCGGCGCCGGGTCGTGCAGGATGCACGGAACGGCTACGCAGCGGCCGCGCGGGTCCACTCCACGGTGCGCTCGAGTCCCTCGCGGAACGAGGTCCGGGGCTGCCAGCCGAGCACGCGCCGGGCGCGCGTGGCGTCGAGGAAGATGCGCTGGACCTCGCCGGGCCGGGCCGCGTCGTAGATCGGCTCGCCCGGGAACCCGAGGATCGCCTGCAGCTCCCGGAAGATCTGGTTCACCGAGGTGCCGACGCCGGTCCCCAGGTTCACGATCTCGCCGCCGCCGGTCGAGAGCGCGATCTGGTTCGCCTCGACCACGTCCCCCACGTACAGGTAGTCGCGCACCTGCTCGCCGGTGCCGAAGATGCGCGGCCGCTCGCCGCGCAGCATCAGGCCGATGAAGATGGCGTTCACCCCCGCCTCGCCATGCGGGTTCTGCCGCGGTCCGAACACGTTCGGATAGCGGAGCACCGTGTAGTCGAGCCCGTGGAGCAGCTTCCACAGATAGAGGTAGTGCTCGAGCGAGTGCTTGCTGGCGCCGTAGGGCGCCTCGGGGTTGACCGGGTGGTCCTCGGTGGCGGGCAGCGTGCGGCCCTCGCCGTAGAGTGCGCCGCCGGTCGAGGCGTAGATCACCTTGCGCACCGCGTGCCGCGTGCAGGCGGCCAGCAGCTCGATGCCGCCGATCAGGTTGACGCGGGCGTCGAACACCGGATCGGCGACCGACTTGCGCACGTCGATCTGCGCCGCGTGGTGGCTCACGACCTCGGGCCGGAACTCGGCCAGACAGCGATCGAGCGCGGGACCGTCGGTGATGTCGACCGGGTAGAAGCGGGCCTGCGGCGGCACGTACTCCCGGAACCCGGTCGTGAGGTTGTCGAGCACGGCGACCTCGTGCCCGAGCGAGAGGTAACGGTCGGCGACGTGCGAGCCGATGAACCCGGCCCCACCCGTCACGAGGATCCTCATGTCCGCACCTCCCCCGGCCCGCGGGCCCCCACCGGCGCGCCGATGCACGTCCGGGTGGCGCGGGAACCCGGGGCAAGGTAGCCCCGCCGCCACCGACGCGCAAGCGGCCGTGGCCGTGCGTCAGGCGGCGGCATCGTCACGACCTCGCGCGCCGGCGCCGGCGAGCGCCGGAAGCGCCGAGGCGAGCCGGCCCGGCAGGCGCTCCTCGCCGTGCGCGGCGGCGAGGGCCGCCGCGGCCGCCGCCATCGCCCGCGCGGCCGGACCGCCCTCGAGCACGGCGGTCATCGCCTCGCG
>CAZKQE010000191.1:4223-5951 GCA_964554725.1 uncultured bacterium | reverse complement strand
GGGTCCCGGGTCCGGGCCCAGCACCATGTCCACCCCTTCGAGCAGCGTCCCGGTCGGGGCGATCTCGATCGCACGGCTCGGCGCGACCGGGAGTCCGAAGCGGCGGAGCTGCGAGGCGGCGAGCCGGAGCCGGTAGCGGCCGGGCAGGATCGCCGTGAGGTCGTAGTAGCCGTCGTAGGCGGTGGCGATCCGCCGGACCACCTGGCCGTCGTCGGCCCGCACCAGCTCGAGCACCACCCCGGGCGCGGCGCGCGTGACGCCGTCGCGGCGCTCGAACACCGTGCCGGCCACCTCGCCCGAGACCACGACCGGGAACTCCACCATCGCGGTCCGCCCCGGGCGCGGCGCCAGCCGCAGGCCGGGACCCGGCGCGATCCACAGCGGGTCCTCGAAGGACTCGGCGGCGAGCTGGAGATCCACCTCGGTCTCGGCCGGGAGCCCGCTCAGGAAGATCACGCCGGCGTCGTCCGTGCGCTGCGGACTGTGGGTGCGGTCCACGACCAGCCCGACGCCGGCCAGCGGCTCCTCCCCCTCGTCGCGCGTCCCGTTCCCGTTGGCGTCCAGGAACACCCGGGCCGACGCGGCGCCGTTCCGGGCGACCGAGCGCGAGTGGGCGTGCCAGCTCCCCTCGCGCGGCTCGCGATTCAGGCCCATCGAGAGGGCGAGGCTCAGCGTGAAGCGCCGATCCGAGCGCACCTCGACCCGCGCCATCCAGTCGATCGTCCCGCGGTTCGAGCGCAGGTCGGCGGTCACGCGCGTGTCGTGGGCGAGCGGGTCGCGCGCCACGCCGAAGCCGGCGTAGAGCCCGCCGAACGCCGGCCCCTCGGCGGTGAAGCGCGCGTCGCGCCACAGCACGGCGGCGCGCGGGACGTAGTCGATCCCGCCGCGCAGCCCCCAGTTGCGGATGCGGACGCTCGCCAGCACCGAGCTGCGCAGGTCGGCATCGGGCGCGATGCCGGGGCCGCGCGTCACGACGCCGCGGACCTGGTGGCTGATCGCGATGCGCCGGAACGCGAGGCTCGCGTGGTTCGCGAACGTCTGCACGGTGAACCCGCCGGCCTGCTGCTCCGAGGCGGCCTGCACCTGGAGCGGGACGCGGAACGAAGGATGCAGGCCGAGGGTGCCGTCGAGCCGCGCGACCGTGCGGCGCCGTACCGGGCCGCGCGTGCCGAGGAACACCTCGCTGCCGAACCCGTTCACCAGCTCCGCGTGCCGCACCCCGGCCCGGAGATGGCGCGACCGCCCCTCCAGGTCGAGCTCGATCGCCCCTCCGCCGGCGCTGTCCACGGCGAAGTCCGCTCCGGCGAGGAGCCGGCTCCAGTAGCCGCGCACACCGGTGGTGCCGTAGACGTGCAGGTGGTCGTTCCGCCGCAGGGTGGCGAGCGCGAACGAGCCCGAGAGGTTGCGCGCGAGACCGAAGTCGGTCTCGAGGTGGGCGCGCGGGCTCCGGCCGTCGAGGCCGCTCGCGACCAGCCGGTAGTGCACGTCGTCCGCCGGGACCAGTGATGGCCCGACGTTGAACACCCGCCCCTCCTCGCGACGTTCGCCGTGCGGCCCGTTGAACACCAGCCGGAACTCGTTGAACCCGAACGCGAGCGGCACCGCGTCGAACCGGTAGTCGCCGTCCGGGCCCGAGGTCTGGTAGCCGATCAGGGCGTCCCCGCGGTAGAGCTCGACGTCCCATCCGGGTGCCAGCCGGCCGTGGAAGTCGTGCTGGTCGAACCGGGT
>CAZKQE010000191.1:2378-4123 GCA_964554725.1 uncultured bacterium | reverse complement strand
GAACTCGAGGCCGAACCACTCGCCGAGCAGGTCGCTCGCCACGTAGAGGTCGTCCGGGCGCGGGTCGATCCCCAGCGAGTCCCACGGGAACACCGCGGCGCCCACCCGCACCTCGCGGGCGCGCGCGTCGATCCGGAACCGGCGCCGTTCCGAGACGAAGAAGCCCTCGGCGAGCCCCTCCTCGGGCGCGAGCTCGATCGCCACCCCGACCGCGCGGAACAGCTCGCCGAGCGGCAGGAGCACACGGCCATCCCGCCCGGAGGCCGCCAGCACCACGTCGAGCGGCACGCCCTCCACCTGGAGCGCGAGCAGCAGCGGCTCGGCGCCCGCGTCGGGTCCCGCCGCCGTCGTGGCGTGAGCCAGCGCGGGCGGGAACGCAGCGAGCGCCAGCGCGGTCGCCGCGATCAGCGCGATCCGGCGGGCCCGCGCGGGACGCGGGCGCCGGACGCCGCGCGGGTCACGGGACCTGCAGGTTCGCTTCGGCGATGGTGCGGCCATCGGGCTCGGAATCCGTGTAGCGCAGCCGCAGTCGCCCGCCGCTCGGGAGCCGGGTCACGGTCGAGTCGAGCGGCACGCTCAGGGTGCGCGAGCGGTTGGGGGTGTAGACCGAGACGCCCTTCATGACGCCGAGCACCTGCTCGGGGCCGCGTTCCGGCGCGTGGACCAGCGTCAGGTCGCCGTAGACGGAGCGGTTGCCCTGCCGGCGGATCACGAACGTGGCGGTCGCGGGCTCGCCGGGAGCGCCGGGCCTGAAGCGGACGTCCGAGAAGGCGACCTCGGCCGCCGTCTCCCCGTGACGCACGATGACCGGGACCGCGGTGCCGAACACGGGGACGATGCGCACCTGGACACCGGCCGCCCGTCCGCCGGCGGCCGGGTCGTCCTCACCGGTCGCGCGCGTGCGCGGGATGGACTGCACCAGCAGGTGCGACCGGTACTCGCCGGCCGCGAGGTCGGCGGGCTTGCGCACCTGGAGCCGGATCACCTGCGCCTCGCGCGGGGCAAGCTCGACCTGGCGGGGCGAGAACCTCACCAGGTCCTCGGCGAACGCCTCATCGGCGTGGGCGGTGTCCACCACCGTGATCTGGCCGGTCTCGGACATCCGCATGCGGACGAGCGAGATGCGGAAGGTGGTCGTGTCCATGCCCGAGTTGATCAGGCTGAGCGACGCGCTCCGCCGCCGGTCCTCGAACACGATGCGCCGGGGCGTGACGAGGAATCCCGACCGCCCCTCGGTGATCCCGCCGGCGTCCCGGTCCGTCCCGGGTGCGGCGGCACCGCCCGAGACCATCGCCGCGAGCGACACGGCGAGCGCCAGCGCCGCATCGCGGGGTCGCAACCTCGTCCTCGCCGCACCTCTCATACGGGGGTCCCTCCCCGGCCGTGCCGGTTCGTCGCCCGGCGGCGCCGCAGGGGTCGGCCCGTATCCCGGGACTCAGCCTCGTCGTCGGCCCGCCAGACTAGTCATAGGCCACCGTCACCGTGAACGATCCGCGGTAGCGCCCGGGAGGCTGGTGCGCGCCCAGGTGCAGCGTGGCGCCGACCTTGAAGCTCGCCTCCCCCCCGCCGTTCAGCGTCGTGCCGCCGTCCGGCGAGCTGGTGAACGCATCCACCGTGAGGGTGTTCGCACCGCTCTGCAGCGTGATCGAGCCCGGCAGCGTGATCGTCACCGTCGCCCGTCGCTCGCCCTCGACCTCGAACTCCGCGGCCGAGGCGTCGTCGTGATCGCCGAGCCGTGCGCCGCC
>CAZKQE010000191.1:0-2278 GCA_964554725.1 uncultured bacterium | reverse complement strand
GCGCCCTCGTCGGTCAGTTGTAGGCCACCGTCACGTCGAAGGTGCCCGCGTAGCTGCCGGGCGCCTGGTTGGCACCCACGTTGAGCCGGGCGCCGACGTGGATCGTGTGCGTGCCGTCGCCGCCGATGATGCCGATCCCGCCCGGGATGCTGGCGAAGTCGTCCACCTGCATGCTGTTGAGCCCGCTCGTGATCTGGATCGGTCCGGGAAGCGTGATCGCGTAGCTGTGCCCGGGCTTGCCGGTGACGAGGAACCTCGCCTGCGACACCATGCTCGCAAGCAGCGTCACGCCGCCGGTAAAGCTCCGCACCCCGCTGGTGTTGACGACGACCGTGCCCGACGTCGGCCCGGAGAAGAAGTCGCCGAACCGGAGGTCCTCGGTCGTCGAGATGGTGATCGGCTGGATCACGGTGGCCGTCCCGGCGGCCGACGTGCTGCCGTCGATGGTTCCGGCCCCGGCCACGCCCCAGCCGACGCCCGTGAGGGCGAGGGCCATCGTGGCCGCGAGCCTGAGTGTCCGCATCGTGTGGATCCTTTCGTTCCTGCCGCCCTCGCCACTGCCGGCGCGGGCGCAGGACCTGGTGATGGTCCGTCCGTGCACGACCGAACCCAGCCGCGGGAGCGGCGCCGGTCGTGAGGACCCTCGGGATCGGGGCATGGGACGTACCGGGGCCCGATGGTCGGGCGCTCCCGCAACCCATGCTCCCTGCGTCAGTTGTAGGCCACCGTCACCATGAAGCTGCCGCTGTACGTGCCGACCGCCTGGTTGGCGCCGACGTTGAGCGTGGCGCCGACGTTGAGCGTCTGCGTGCCACCCATACCGATCGTGCCGGTGCCGTTCGGGTCGCTGGTGAAGGTGTCCACCGTCATGCTCTCCATCCCGGAGGTGAGGGTGATCGCGGACATGGGCAGCGTGATGGCGTAGGTGAAGGTCGGCGCGCCCGAGACGGTGAAGGACGCGGCGTTGCCGCCCGGCCCGCCGAGCGTGGCGCCACCCGTGGGGGTGCGATTCCCGCCGGGCGACATCACGACCGTGCCCGAAGTGCTGCCCGCGGCGACCTCGCCGAAGTCGAGGTCGGCGTCCTTCTGGATGGCGATGGGCGCGACCACCGTGGCGGTGGCGTTGGCCGTCGCGTCGGCGGCCTCGGCGCGCGAGGCGTTGCCCGCGGCGAGGGTGAGGAGGACGGCGAGCGCGGCGATGAGTCGGAGCGTCTTCATGCTTCTGGTCCTTTCCGTAGGAGCCATGGTCCTGCGTGCTGCGGTTGCGGTCTCAGGAGCACTCGTGCGCAGGGCCGGACGCGGATGCGATCGAAGTCTGCGGGCGGCCTCCGGGGGGGAGACCTGCGTACCGCGCGGCGCTCAGGATGCGGGGCAAGAAGTCGGGCATCGCGTCGTGTGATCGCGTCGGACCCTCTCCTGATCGCTATCTGCATCGGCCGTCGTGCGGGACGCTTGAGCGAATCTTCGAAAAAAAACTCCGCGCGCCGCGATGATCGTTGCTCGGATCCCAACACCGACGAATATGGATTGATACATAACCGTCCTGTTGAGTGTGATTTATCGAGGCGCGTGGCGACTCCGGAGCCCCCGCGGCCAGTCGCCCGGCCGTGGCCCCCGCGCGGGGGGCGCGCCGTGCTACGCTGCCCGCCGCATGGCCCTCTCACCCGCCCTCCTCGACGAGCTGCGCGCCCTGCTGGGCGCCGACGGCGTGCTGGCGAGCGAGGCCGCCCGCTTCACGTACGAAGCCGACGCGCTCGCCCTCGAGAAGCACATGCCCGACGTGGTGGCGCTGCCCCGCACCACCGACGAGGTGGCGGCGCTCGTGCGCTGGGCGGGCGTGCGCGGGCTGCCGGTCACCGCCCGCGGCGCCGGCGCCGGCCTGGCCGGCGGCGCCACCCCGGAGCGCGGCGGTATCGTGTTGTCCGTCAACAGGATGGACCAGGTGATCCGGGTGGATCCCAACCGCATGTTCGCGTGGGTCCAGCCGGGGCTCGTCAATCTCCATCTTTCGCAACGACTTGCGCCGCTCGGGCTCTACTACGCCCCGGACCCGGCCTCGCAGCAGGTGAGCACCATCGGCGGCAACGTCGCCACCAACGCCGGCGGCCCCCACTGCCTCAAGTACGGCGTCACCCTCAACCACGTGCTGGGCGTGGTCGTGGTGCTGCACGACGGCGTGGTCGTGACGCTCGGGGGCGAGTCGTGCGACGCCCCGGACTACGACCTCGCCTCGGTGGTGATCGGCAGCGAGGGCACCCTCGGCATCGCCACCGAGATC
>CAZKQE010000190.1:0-6037 GCA_964554725.1 uncultured bacterium | reverse complement strand
TGGCGGGCCGGGGCAAGAGCGCGGACCTGGCCCTGGTGCTCTCGAGCGGTCAGTAACCGCAACGACGGCGGTCCGGACTCGAACGGAGGGTGGGACCCGTCCCACCCTCCTTCGACTTCCGCGGCCGACCGCGGCTCCGGCGGGGCTGCAGTCGCCTCCCGACGGTGCCGATGGAACCAGCAGACGGCGAGCGGGACCCCGCCCGCCGGGAGAGGACCGGATGCGCAGACCCCACGAACGCGGGTTCACCCTGATCGAGCTGATGATCGTGGTCGTGATCATCGGGATCCTGGCCGCGATCGCGATCCCCAACTTCGTCGCCATGCAGGACCGGGCGAAGGAGGGGAGCACGAAGGCGAACATGCACACCTTCCAGCTCTCGGCCGAGGACTACGGCATCCAGTACGACGGGGTCTACGCCGCGCTCGCCTCCGAGGTCTCGGCGCTCATCCCGCCCGCCGGCATCACCTTCATCAATCCCTTCAACCGCAGCGCGGCGGCCTTTGTGGACCAGGCCACCTGGACGGTGCCGCTCGCCACCGGTTCCACCGTGGCCGGGGTCACGGCCTACGGGGACTCGGCCGGCCTCCGCTACCAGGTCGCGGGCCGCGGTCGCGGCGGGGACTTCTCGCTCGTCCTGAGCAGCGGCCAGTAGCCGGCGTCCCGGGGCCGTCCCGGGCGGACCCCGGCCCGCCGACCCCGCGCCGTCCCGCGGGCGGCACGGGGATTGCGATTCGCCCGACCGGCGCGGCCGGACCCCGCCGGGGCCGGAATCGCGTGCGCGACCGCAACCCGTTGCGGGCGCGGCCCTGAGCCGAGGAGGGGAGCCGTGCAGGCAGCCACCGTCCATCCCGAGGACCGGCACGAAGCTGGACGAGCGGGCGCCGGGTCCGGACAGGAACCGGCCGTGCTCACCGCCGGCCTCGCCAAGTGGTACCGGCATCCCTGGACCGGCCGGCGGGTGCCCGGCGTCGAGGGGCTCGACCTGCGGGTCGAGCGCGGCGAGGTGATGGGCTGCCTCGGCCCGAACGGGGCCGGCAAGACCACCACGCTCAAGCTGCTCACCGGTCTGCTCAAGCCGACCGCCGGGAGCGCGTGGCTCATGGGGGTCCCGATCACGCGGGTGGAGAGCCGCCGCCGGCTCGGGTTCCTGCCCGAGCAGCCCTACTTCTACGAGTACCTGAGCGGGATCGAGTACCTCGAGTTCGTCGGCCGGCTCTCGGGCCTGCCCGCCCGCGACGCCGACCAGCGCGCGCGCCGCTGGCTGGGCCGGGTGGGCCTCGGCGCCCGCCCGCAGCTGCTCCTGCGCAAGTACTCGAAGGGGATGCTCCAGCGGCTCGGGCTCGCGGCCGCGCTGATGCACGACCCGGAGCTGGTCATCCTCGACGAGCCGATGAGCGGGCTCGATCCGTTCGGGCGCCGCGACGTCCGCGACCTGATCCACGAGCAGCGCGAGCGGGGGACCACGGTGCTGTTCTCCTCCCACATCCTGCCCGACGTCGAGACCCTGTGCGACCGCGTCGCGATCATCATGGCCGGGCGCCTCAGCCGGGTCGCCACCGTGGGCGAGCTGGTGAGCGACGCGCGCCAGCGGGTCGAGATCCGCTGCGGCCGGGTGCCGCTGCTCGAGGTGGTGCCGGAGCTGCGGGAGGTCATGCGCCGGCAGGACCACGCGCACGAGACCGTCTTCCTCCTCGAGGACGACGCGCGGCTCAACGAGGCGGTGGACTGGCTGCTGCGCCGGGGCGCACAGCTGCGCGCGGTCACCCCGCAGCGCACCTCGCTCGAGGACCTGTTCCTGGCCGCCACCGAGCCGCGCGCCGAGGCGCCGGCCGCCGACCGGAGGACCGCATGACCGTTCCGCTGATCGCCCGCAACACGTTCCGCGAGGCCACCCGCGACCGGGTGCTCGCCGGGGTGGTCACCGCCGGCGTGGTGGTGATCGTCGGCACCCAGCTCCTGCAATCCCTGGCGCTCGGCGAGGGGCTGCGGCTCACGATCGACCTCGGGCTCTCGGCGATCTCGCTGTTCGGCCTGCTCGTGGTCCTGCTGGTCGGCACCAGCCTGGTCGCGAAGGAGATCGAGCGCCGCACGATCTACAACCTGCTCGCGCGGCCGATCGGCCGGCCCGCGTATCTGGTGGGGAAGTGGCTGGGGCTCTCGGGCGCCCTGTGGGTGGTCGCCGGGTCGCTGGCGCTGGCCCTGTGGGCGGTGCTGGCGGTGCGCGGGCACGCGGGACTGGGACCGGTGGTCCTCGAGGCGGCCTATCTGGCCGGGCTCGAGCTGAGCGTGGTCACGGCGCTGGCGGTGCTGTTCTCGGCGCTCTCGACCCCGGTGCTCTCGGCCCTCTACACGCTCGGCTTCTACGCGGTGGGCCAGTGGAGCTGGGACCTGCGGGAGTTCGCCCGCCAGTTCCCGGCCGCGCTCGGGAGCGCGCTCCACGCGGTCGCGAACCTGGTCCCCAACCTGCCCATCTTCAACATGCGGGCGCTGGCGGCGCACGGGGAGCCGACCTCCGTCTACCACCTCGGCGTCGCCACGCTCTACGCCGCGGTCTACTGCGGCTGCGTGCTGGCGCTCGCCGCGGCCGCGTTCGAGTCCCGGGACTTCAAGTGATCCGCACCGCCCTGCCCCCCTGGCTCGCGCGCGCCCTGGCGGCCTGGGCGGTGGCGCTGATCCTCGGCGCCGGCGCGTTCCAGCTCGCGGCGCTGGCGTCGCGCACGCTGCCGCGGCCCCACCCGCTCGAGGAGCTGTCCTACTACCCGTCCGGGAACCGGCTCGAGCTGGCGACGCTCGGCCACGCGGAGTCGTTCGCCGACCTGGCGTGGATGCGGGCGGTCCAGTACTACGGGGAGCACCGGCGCACCGACATGCGCTTCACCCGTCTCTACCACGTGTTCGACATCCTCACGTCGCTGTCGCCGGGGTTCGTGCCGGCGTACGTGTTCGGCAGCTTCGCACTCGCCCAGGAGGGAGGCGACTTCGCGCGGGCCGAGGCGCTGATGCTCAAGGGGATCGAGGCGAACCCCACCAGCGGCCTGCTCGCCTTCGAGCTCGGCTTCCTCTACTACGTCCGGCCGGGCGGCCGGGACCTCGCGCGCGCGGGCGAGTTCTTCGAGCGGGCGGCCCGCCTGCCCGACGGCCCGCCGTCCGCCCGTCGCTTCGCGGCCTACGTGCGGCAGAACGCCGGCGACTTCGCGGTCGCGCGGGCGCTGTGGAGCGAGGTCGCCGCCGGCTCCGAGAACCGCTACCTGCGCGAGATGGCGCGGCGCGAGATCGAGAAGATCGACCGGGCGCTGGCGACCGGCCGCGAGGAGATCGCCCGCCGCCGGCTCAGCACCCCGGTCGTGCACCTCCGTCGGGAGCCGTAGCCCACGGACAACGCCCTGCGGGTCATGCGGTTGCGGGGACCGCAGGAGGGAGGGCCCGGGGCGTGAAGTTCCCCCTCAAGACGCGGGGGGCAGGTTCCGATATCACCGGGAGGAAACGCCGGCCGTCCGTCCGGCCGACGCAGGAAGCGTCGGGTGCGGACGTGCCGGGTCCCGTGCGGTCGGCGGGGCCCACGGCGCCGGGCGAACGCCACCAGGGAGTCCACGCATGCTCTTCGGGAAGAAGCAGTCCCTCGTGGGACTGGACATCGGCAGCCACGCGGTCAAGGTGGTCGAGCTCGAGTCCCAGTCCAACCGTGGCTATCGCCTCGTGAACTGGGGGATCTCGGCCCCGCTGGCGGAGGCCATCGTCGACGGTGAGGTCATGGACCGCCAGCTGGTGATCGACGCGATCGCCAACCTGTTCGAGTCCCGCGCCATCAAGTCGCGCAGCGTCGTGGCGGCGGTGAGCGGCCGCGCCGTGATCGTGAAGAAGATCACGATGAACAAGCTCTCGAGCGAGGACGCCCAGCAGGCGGTCTACTGGGAGGCCGAGCAGCACGTCCCGTACGACATCAACGACGTGTCGCTCGACTTCGAGATCCTCGGCCCCGCCCCGAACGACCCGAAGCAGATGCAGGTGCTGCTGGTGGCGGCGAAGAAGGACATGGTGATGTCGTTCGGCGACCTGATCCGCGAGGCGGGGCTGCAGCCGCTGATCGTGGATGTGGACTCGTTCGCGGCGCAGAACGCGCTCGAGGCCAACTACGACTTCGCGCCGGAGGAGGTGGTCGCGGTCCTCAACGTCGGCGCCGAGATCACGAACATCAACATCGTGCAGGGCGGGGTGCCCTACTTCACCAAGGACCTGCAGGTGGGCGGGCACAGCTTCATCGAGGCGACCCAGCGCAAATTCAACCTCAGCCAGTCGGAGGCCGCCGAGGCGGTCCGCGGGGAGTCCGGCGCGGCCCTCGAGGTCGCCCCGGTGATCGAGCAGGCCTGCGAGGGGCTGGCGACCGCCCTGGAGCGCGCGCAGGCGTACCTGCGCACCGCCGGCGAGGCGGGCGCGGTGTCCCGCATCATGCTGTGCGGCGGCAGCGCGCTCACGCCGGGCCTGCCGGAGTTCCTCAACCGCCGGTTCGGGATCCCGGCCGAGATCGCCAACCCGCTCGCGCGCGTGAGCTACGACCCGGAGCTGTTCGCGGGACAGGACGTCATGAAGGTGGCGCCGTTCCTGACGGTCGGCCTGGGGCTGGCCCTGCGCCGCCTGGGAGACAAGAAATGATCCGCATCAATCTGCTCCCACGCGAGGAGAAGGCCCAGCGCCGGGTCTCCTTCGAGTTCAAGCTGGGCGAGCTGGTCCTCCCGCTCGGGGTGCTGTTCGCCGCGGGTCTGGTCGTCGCGGGCACCGTGCTGTCGCAGCACTCCCGCAACAGCGCGCTGCAGCACTCGATCACGGAGATGGAGGCCCAGTCGCGGGCGCTCGCCCCGCAGATCGAGCGGGTCAACCGGCTGGCGCAGGAACGGGCGGAGCTCGACCTGCGGCTGGGGATCATCAACAAGCTGGAAAAGGGACGCACACAGAGTGTCCGAATCATGGATGAGCTGGCGCGGTGCGTCCCCGACCACCTCTGGATGACGCTGGCCCAGCAGGATGCCGGGTCCCAGCTCAATCTGGAGGGGGTCACCTATTCGAATCTGGTCGTGTCCGACTTCATGTCCCGTCTCGAGCGCTCCCCGCTGTTCGCCAACGTGGAGCTGGGGGTGGCCGAGACCGGTCAGATCATCGACCGCGATGTCGTGAAGTTCCGGATCACCTGCCAGGTGACGCCCGACGAGTCGGCGAACTAGGGGGGAGCGATGGCGGGCCTGGATCTCAAGAACGCGACCGTACAGAAGATCATCCTGAGCGTGCTGCTGGCCGTCGGCGTGCTGGGGGTCTTCTTCTTCACCCACTTCCTCCCGTTCGGCTATCCCAACGGCCGCGACCGGCTGACGACGCTGAAGGCCGAGTTCGAGAAGAAGTCCACCGAACTGGCCCGCGCCCGCGCGGCGGTCGCCGACCTGCCGCGGTTCGAAGCCGAGTACGAGCTGCTCCACCAGCGGTGGGCGACCGCCGCGGAGCTGCTCCCGACCGAGCGCCAGCTCGCCGTGCTGCTGCGGAAGATCAGCCTGGCGGGTCAGCAGACCGGCGTCTCGTTCGTCATGTTCAAGCCCGGGCCGGTGCGCGCGGAGACCCACTACAGCGCGATGCCGATCGACATCACGGTGTTCGGAGGCTACCACCAGGTCGGCTCGTTCCTGGCGGAGCTGGCGAACCTGCGGCGGATCGTGACGGTCTCGAACCTGAGGCTGACGACGAACACCAAGGGCGACGGGCTCGCCTCGACGTCGGCCTCGATGACCACCTCCGCCTACAGCCTCAACAGCACGTCCACCCCGCAGGCCGCGCCGCCGACGGCGCCGGCCGCCAAGGAGGCACCCGCCCATGCTCCGCATGAATCGTGATCGTACGGCCGCGGCGCGACCGCGCGACCGGCGCGCGGCGGCCCGGATCGTCGCCGCCGGGCTGCTGCTCGGGGCGGTGGCCGTGGTGATGCTGCGCACGGCCGGCGAGTGGCTGATGCCCGGCACGGCGGACGCCGGCCCGGCGGCGACCGCGCCGGCGG
>CAZKQE010000189.1:0-6041 GCA_964554725.1 uncultured bacterium | reverse complement strand
AGGCCGGGCCTCGCGGCGTACTTCATCGCCTGCACGGTCGTCGCCTGGAGCCTGTGGCTGGCGTCACGCGGGATCTCCGACCCGGGGCTGCGCGGCCTCGTGTTCCTCGCCGGGACGTTCGCGCCCGGACTGCTCGCGATCGGCTTCACCGCCCGGTCCGGAGGGCGCGAGGCCGTCCGCGCGCTGCTGGGACGCCTGGTCGCCGTGAACGTCCCGGCGCGGTGGTACCTCTTCGCCCTCCTGTTCATGATGACGACCAAGCTCTCGGCGGCGGTGCTGCTGCGCGCGACCACCGGCGAGTGGCCCCGCTTCGGCGCGACGCCGTGGTACCTGATGCTGGCCGCGGCGGTCGGCACCACGATGGTGGGCAGTCAGGCGGGCGAGGAGCTGGGCTGGCGCGGGTACGCGCTGCCCCGCCTGACGGCGCGCTTCGGCCTCGCGCGCGCCGGCGTCCTCCTCGGGGTGCTGTGGGCGGCGTGGCACCTGCCGCTCTTCTTCCTGCCGGAGGCCGACACCCACCGGCAGTCGTTCCCGCTCTACCTGACCCAGGTCACGGCCCTGTCGGTGACGTTCGCCTGGCTCCATGCGCGCACGGGTGGGAGCCTGGTGCCCGTCATGCTCCTGCACGCGGCGGTGAACAACACGAAGGACATCGTGCCGTCCGCCGAGCTCGTGCCGTCCGGCGTGTGGGCGCTCAGCCGGTCGCCGGTGGCCTGGCTCACGGCGGCGCTGCTGTGGGGTTTCGCGGCGGTCGTGCTCGCGCGGATGCGGGGGGCCGGGGCCGGGGCGATGGACAGTCGCGGACGGCAGGCCTAGGCTGTCCGGGCCGGGCCCCGCCGCGGGCCCGCGCCGGCGCCGGCGCCGCACGCCGGCCCCGCGACCCGGAGCCCGATGTGGACCTGTTCGCCGAACGCGCCCCCTGGTACCTCGCCGGTCCGCTGCTCGGCCTGCTGGTGGCGGGCCTGCTGTGGGCGACGAACCGCCCGCTCGGTTCGCTGGGCGGCTACATCGACCTGCTCTCCTGGCTGCGCCGGCCGTCGGCGGGGGTGAAGTACACGGTGTACTTCCTCGCCGGCACCGTGCTGGGCGGGTTCCTCTCGGCGCTGGCCGGCGGCGGGTTCCAGCCGACGCTGGCGTGGGGGACGATCGACGCCCGGCTCGGCACCGACCCCGTCACCCGCTCGCTGCTGCTGGTCGCCGCCGGCACGGTGATGGGCTACGGCACGCGCCAGGCGAGCGGCTGCACCTCGGGCCACGGGATCTGCGGCACCGCGCTCGGCTCGCCGCGCAGCTGGGTGGCGACCGCCACGTTCATGGCCACCGCGGTCGCCGCCGCGAACGGACTGGCCCTGCTCACGGAGGGCGGACGATGAGGCACGTGCTCGCCTGCGTGCTGGGCGGCGTCGGCTTCGGCTTCGTGCTCGGCTGGGCCCGGCTCACCGACCCCGACGTCATCCACGCGATGCTGCGCCTGCGCGAGCCGGACGTGTTCCTGCTCATGGGCGCGGCGATCGTCACCGGCGCGATCGGCGTGCGTCTGCTGCGGCGCGCCGGCGTGCGCACCGTGACGGGCGGCGAGCCGGTCTCGTGGAAGACGCTGCCCGCGAACCGGGACCACGTCCTCGGCAGCGCGCTGTTCGGCCTCGGCTGGAGCGTCGCCTGCACCTGCCCGGGACCGGTCGCCGCGATGACCGGCCGCGGCCAGTGGTCGGGGCTGTTCGTCGCCCTCGGCCTGTTCGCCGGCATCGCGCTGCGCGACGCGCACGCCGCCCGCCGCGGGCCCCGCGAGGCGGGATCACCGGGCGCGGCCGCGGCGGTCCCGCGCGCCGGGAGCGTCGGGCTCTAGCGGCGGTGGTCGCGCCGCGCGGCGGGTGCCGCGCGACCGGACCTTGACACCCCGGCGCGCGGGGTCCATCGTGGCGCCGACATCTTCCGGGTGCCCATCGAGGGTGAGAGGGAAGGGGGTGAGAATCCCCCACGGTCCCGCCACTGTGATGGGCGCCGCGGATCCCGGACGCCACTGACCGCGAGGTCGGGAAGGCGGGATCCGCTCCGGGGATCGCGGCGACGCGCGCCGTCCGCCGCGGCCTCCCGGGCGCCCTGAGTCAGGAAACCTGCCCGGAAGCCAGCAGCCCGTGACGCTCCGCGAGAGGGCGTCGTCGGCCGATGCGCATCCGCGCGCCGCCGCCCCGTCCCTCTCCGCGAGGGTCGGGGCGTTCGATCGAGAGCGCGCGTGACGCCGATGATCGCCATCCTCCTCCATTCCCTGCTGCTCGCCACGCCGGCGGACGGCGGCGCCGCCGCGGCCCCCGGCGACTCGGTCGTGCTCCTCCCCGGCGTGCGGGTCGAGCGAACCCGTCCCGGCGGCGAGGCGCGCCGCCGGCTCCCGACCGCCTCGGTCACCGAGATCGAGGCCGGCGCCGCGGGGCGGGCGATGGAGTCGGTCTCCGACCTGCTCGGCGAGGCCGCCGGCGTTCGCGTCCAGCAGTACGGCGGGCTGGGCGCGTTCAGCACCGTGTCGCTGCGCGGGGCCCCGCCGGGGCAGGTCGCGATCTTCCTCGACGGCGTCCCGCTCACGGCGGCCGCGCACGGCGTCGTGAGCCTCGGCGACCTGCCGGCGACCGCGATCGAGCGGGTCGAGGTCTATCGCGGCAGCGCCCCGCTCGCGCTGGGGCCGGCGGGTCCGGCCGGGGCGATCAACCTGGTGACGGTCGCCGCCCCGGGGCTGCGCGCCGCGCGGGTCGCACGCGGGGCGTTCGGCACCTGGGAGGGTCGCGCCAGCGCGGGCGCGCGCCGCGGTCCGCTCGACGCGCTGCTCCACGTCGGCCATCAGCGCTCGCGCGGCGACTTCCGCTACCCCGACGACAACGGCACCCCGTTCAATCCCGACGACGACAGCCTCAGCACGCGCGTGAACAACCGCTTCGCCGCCACGTCGCTGCTGGCCGGGGCCGGCTGGCGCCCGGCGCCGGGCTGGCGGCTCGCGGCCCGGGCGGAGACGTTCCGCAAGGCGCAGGGCGTGCCCGGGCTCGGCGCGGTGCCGGCCCTCGACACCCGGCTCGCGCACACACGCGCGCTGGCCCGCTTCGAGGTCGCCCGCGCCGGCGGGGGCGCGGCCCCGACCGCGCGGCTGGCCGCCGGTCTCGGGCGCGAGCGGACGCGCTTCCGCGACCCGGGCGCGGAGCTGGGGCTCGGGCGCCACGACAGCGACGACCGCACCGGCTCGGCCGATCTCACGGTGGACTTCGAGTGGCGCGAGCTCCCGCGCGGGCTCTCGCTCGCCGCGGGGGCGGCGGTGCGCGGGGAGTGGGCGCGCCCCACCGACGCCGCCGACGGCCATCCCGATCCGCCGCCCAGTCGCCGCGAGCTCGCCGGGGCGCACGCCGGGCTGCAGTGGCGCCCGGCCGGGGAGCGGCTCGTCCTCCACCTCGCGGCGCGCCGCGACCGGCTGCGCGACGGCATCCGCTGGGTCGAGGCCGGCGGGCTGCCGCGATCGAGCGAGGTGCGCCGCTCGCTGGACGCCCCGCAGGCGGGCGTGCGGGTGACCGGCCCGGCGCGGATCGAGCTGCGCGCGAACACCGCGGCGGCGCGGCGCGCGCCGGACTTCCTCGAGCTGTTCGGCAACCAGGGCAGCGCCGCCGGCAATCCGGCCCTGCGCCCCGAGCGGGTGCGCAACGCCGACCTGGGATTCGCCTGGTCGGGCGCGCCCGCGCGCGGGCTCGCGCTCACGGTGGACCTCACGCACTTCGAGTCGTGGGCCGACGACCTGATCGTCTACGTGCGCCACTCGCAGAGCAGCGTGCGCGCCGAGAACGTCGCGCGCGCGCGCATCCGCGGCGAGGAACTCTCGCTGCGACTCGCGGCCGCGCGCGGTTTCGCCGCCAGCCTCGGCGCCACGCGGCTCGACGCCCGCGACCACGGCCCGGTGCCGCACTGGCACGGACGCCGGCTGCCGCTGCGACCGGCGGCGCAGGGGTTCCTGCGGCTCGACGGGCGCCGCGGCCGTTTCCGCGCCGTGGGCGACCTCCAGTACATCGGCGCCGACTTCCTCGACCGCGCCAACCTGCGCAGCGTCCCCGACCGGCTGCTGGCCGGGGCCTCGCTCTCGTTCGAACCCGGGGTCGCGGGGCTGCGGATCACCGTCGAGGGCAGGAACCTCGGCGACGACCGCGTCTCGGACGTCGGCGGCTTCCCCCTTCCCGGCCGGGCCGTGTTCGCCTCGTGCGAGCTGCGGCTCGGTGCCTCCTCCGTCCCCCGCACCCCCGGAGAACCCTGATGCGTCCGTCCCTCCGTCTTCCGATCGCCGTCGCGCTCACGCTGGCCGCGGCGCTCGGCGGCTGTTCGACCACTTCGACCGTCACCGGACCGGTCCTGACCGGCGACGCCACCGCGTTCATCGTCACCACCGACTTCGCGACCGGCGGGCTGAGCGTGATCGACCTCGCCACCCGGCAGGTGTCCGCCAACGTCGCCGCCGTCCACTCGGACGCCACGCTGCGCGTGTACGGGGGGCTGATCTACGTCGTGAACCGGTTCGGCCAGGACAACATCCAGGTGATCGACCCGGCCCGCGGCTACCTCACGGTGCGCCAGTTCTCGACCGGCAACGGCTCCAACCCGCAGGACATCGCGTTCGCCTCGCCGGCCAAGGCCTACGTGTCGCGCTACGGCTCGCCCGACCTGCTGATCGTGGACCCACGCAGCGGCGCCACCCGCGGCACGATCTCGCTGGCGATGTTCGCCGACGGCGACGGGCTGCCCGAGATGTCGCGCATGGCGGTCGTCGGGCCGTGGCTGTTCGTCGCCTGCCAGCGCCTCACGAACTTCGCCCCCTCGAACCCGAGCGTGATCGCCGTCATCGACATCCGCACCGACGAGGTCGTGGACCGCGAGCCGATCACCCCCGGCATCCAGGGCATCGCCCTCGCGGGGCGCAACCCCTTCACCGACTTCGTCTACGACCCGGTGGCGCAGGAGCTGCTCATCGGCTGCGTCGGCGCGTACGGGGCCAGCGACGGTGGGATCGAGCGGATCGACGCGGTGACGCCGCGCAGCCTCGGGTTCGCGATCACCGAGGCCGCGCTGGGAGGCGACGTGCTCGACGTGGCGTGGAGTTCGGGCACCCACGCCTACGCGATCGTCAGCGACGCCTCGTTCGCCAACTTCCTGCTGAGCTGGGACCCGTCGGGGGCCGCGCCGGTCGACACGGTCCATGCGGCGGGCGGCCCCTACCTCGCCGACTGCGCGGTGAACGGCCTGGGTGAGCTGTACCTGTGCGACAACCGGTTCACCGCCCCCGGCGTGCGGGTGTACCGGACCGGCGCGGACACGCTGCTGGCGGGACCGCTCCCCACCGGCCTGCCGCCCAGCCAGGTCGCCTTCCGCTAGGAGGACGGTCGCGGGCCGCGGGGCGGGGGCGGCCCCGCGCTCCGGCGTGCCGGAATCGTCCCGCGTCCGCCCGCCGCCGGTCCGCGGCGCGCGGCCGCGGCCGTCCGCGAACGCGGCTGGTCGGGGCGGGTGTCCGTGCGCGGGTTGCGGTAGGCTGCCGCCCGGGTCCGGCAGGGCGCCGGTCCCGCCGGGTGCCGGAGGATCCCCATGAGACGGCCGTCGCGCGCGCTCCGCTCCGCTCTCGCGCCCGCCCTCATCCTGATCGCCGCCCTCGCCGGGGCGCCGGGCGCGCAGGCGCTCCCGGACCCGGCCGGGTCGCAGCCGCTGCCGCGGTTCCCGGCCGACTCGGTGGTCGCGCGCGCGCTCGCGGGCCTCGACGCCCGCGCGACCCCGCGCGACTACATCGCCGAGGTGCGCGCCGGGTTCACCGCCGAGAACCGCGACTACTCCGGCACCCGCACGGTGCTGGCGCTCGTGAGCCCGCTCTACGACATCCTCATCGCGCTGGTGATCCTCTTCTCCGGGCTCGCGGTGACGATGCGCCGCGTCGCCCACGGGCTCGGGCAGCGCCTCTACGTGCGCGTGCTGGTGTTCCTGATCCTCTACGTCGCCGCCGACTTCGTGCTCGGGTTCCCGCTCTCGGTCTACCGCGG
>CAZKQE010000188.1:0-6051 GCA_964554725.1 uncultured bacterium | reverse complement strand
GCACGCGCGCGACGTCGTGTCCGTCGAAGGCGGAGAGCAGGGCCGCGGTCGGGTCGTTCATCTCGATCCTCCCCTCGTCCGGGCGTCGGACCCGGGTCGGAGCGCGCGAACCGTTGGTGAGGGGCGACCGCGTCCCGCCGGCGCGGGCCGGCGCCCCCCGCGGGCCCCGATCTCAGACCGGGGCGAGGGCGCGCGGATCCCCGGCCGGGCGCGCGACCCGGATCGCGTCGCCCGGGCGCACCTCGCCTTCGGCGAGGACCACGCCCATGACACCCGCCTTCCGCACCACGTTCCCCGCGGCGTCGGTCGCGAGCGTGGCGGCCATGAGACCGGGGCGGAGGCCGTCGAGCTGGGTGCAGGGATTGCGCAGGCCGGTGAGCTCGACCACCGCCGCGGGCCCGAGATGGAGCCGGGTCCCCGCGGGCAGCGACAGCAGGTCCACGCCGCGCGTGGTGACGTTCTCGCCCATCTCGCCGGGCGCGAGGTGGAACCCCGCCGCGCGCAGCTCGTCGTGCAGCTCGGCGTGGATCAGGTGCACCTGCCGCAGGTTGGGCGCCGCGGGGTCGCGCGCGACGCGCGAGCGGTGCTTCACGGTCGTGCCGAGGTGGGCGTCGCCCTCCACGCCGAGCCCGGCGAGCAGCCGGATGGCCGGGGCGTTGGGCTTGGCGACCGTGTGGGTGGCGCTCAGGCTCACCGCGACCACGGTGCCGCTCACGGCTCCCCGCACCGCACGCGGCGGAACGGGAACTCGATCCGGCGCGTGCGCCCGTTGCGCTCGCCTTCGATCCAGGCGATGAGCGAGTCGGCGCCCGCGCGCCGGTAGCCGACCCGCTGCGGGAAGTCGTGCCCGGGGTTGGAGAAGACGACCAGCGAGTCGCCCGCCTCGGTGGCGAGGAACGTGGCGCCCGGCTGCCCGGCCGGGTGCGCGCGGTAGGCGAGCGCGCCCGCGTCCTCGCGCAGCATGAGCAGCTCGTAGTCGTGGAGGCTGTCGCCGCGCACGGTGCGGCCCATGCCGAGCATGGTGCGGCCGCGCGGCGGCATCCACTGCTCCTCGATCGTGCGGGTCGGGGACTCGGCGCGCCAGCAGCCCTGGAGCCACGCGATGCGCTCGATGCGGAGCGGCTCGGCGCCCGCCGCGCCCGCGAGCGCGAGGGCGAGGGCGGCGAGGAACGTCAGGGCGGCGAGCGCGGCGCGACCGCGGGCCGGGTCCGTCACCGGCGTTTCCCGCCGAGGATGCCGCCCAGCACGCCGCGCAGGATCGAGCGGCCGAGCTGGCTGCCGACCGCGCGCGCGGCCGACTTCGCCATCGCCTCGGCCATCCCCTGCCGGCGGCCGGTCCCCCACAGCATGTCCCCGAGCGGGTTCGCGCCCGCGGCGGCGGCCTTCGGCTTCGTCGCCTCGGCCTTCGTGGCCTCGGCCTCGGCCGCCATGCCCTCGGCCCGCTTCGTCAGCAGCTCGTAGGCCGACTCGCGGTTCACCGCGGTGTCGTACTTCGCCCCGACCGGGCTGCGGCCGCGCACCGCGGCGCGCTCCTCGGCGGTGAGCGCCCCCATGCGGCAGCGCGGCGGGCAGATGAGCGCGCGTTCGACCGGCATCGGCACCCCCTTCTCCTGGAGCGTCGAGACCAGCGCCTCGCCGACGCCGAGCCGGCCGATGACCTCGGCGACGTCGAGCTTCGGGTTGGCGACGAACGTCTCGGCCGCGGTCCGCACCGCCTTCTGGTCGCGCGGGGTGAAGGCGCGCAGCGCGTGCTGGACGCGGTTCCCGAGCTGGCCGAGGATCTCGTCCGGCACGTCGTCCGGGAACTGGGAGCAGAAGTACACCCCCACGCCCTTCGAGCGGATGATGCGCACCACCTGCTCCACGCGCTGGCGCAGCGCCGGCGGCGCGTCGTCGAACAGCAGGTGCGCCTCGTCGAAGATGAACACCAGTTTCGGCTGCTCGAGGTCGCCCACCTCGGGCAGGTTCTCGAACAGCTCGGAGAGCAGCCACAGCAGGAAGCTCGAGTAGAGGCGGGGCTTGAGGACGAGCTGGTCGGCGGCGAGGATGCTGACGACGCCCCGGCCCGAGAGGTCGGTGCGCATGAGGTCGGCGAGCTCGAGCGCCGGCTCGCCGAACATGCCCTCGCCGCCCTCGCGCTCGAGCGTGAGGAGCGCGCGCTGGATGGCGCCGACCGAAGCGGTGCTGACGAGCCCGTACTGCGCCGAGACCTCCTTGCGGCCCTCGGCGACGAACGTGAGGAGCGCCCGCAGGTCGTCGAGGTCGAGCAGCAGCAGGCCCTGGTCGTCCGCCAGCTTGAAGGCGATCTCGAGCACGCCGGACTGGACGTCGTTCAGCTCGAGGATGCGCGCGAGCAGCGCCGGGCCCATCTCGCTCACGGTGGTGCGCACCGGGTGGCCCAGCTTCCCGTACAGGTCCCAGAACACCACCGGGCTCGCCTCGTGGGCGTAGCCCTCGATGCCGATCGTGGCGATGCGCTCGGTGATCTTCTCGTGCGGCGTCCCGGCCTGGGCGATCCCGGCCACGTCGCCCTTCACGTCGGCCATGAACACCGGCACGCCGAGCCGCGAGAACCCCTCGGCCAGCACCAGCAGCGAGATCGTCTTGCCGGTGCCGGTGGCGCCGGCGACCAGGCCGTGGCGGTTGCCGTACTTCGCGAGCAGGTGGACCTGCTGCTCGCCCTTGCCGATCAGGATCCGGCTCACCGCTGCCCTCCCTCCGCCGCGCCGCGCGGTCCGGGGCCGCGTCGGGGGCGCGGCCGCCCGGGCGCCGGCTACTTCCCGCGCTTCTCGATCGGCACGTACGCCCGCTTCGTCGCCCCCACGTAGACCTGGCGCGGGCGGCCGATCCGGTTCGCGGGGTCGCTGCGCATCTCGAGCCACTGCGAGATCCAGCCCGGCATCCGTCCCATCGTGAACAGCACGGTGAACATGTTCACCGGGATCCCGAGCGCCTTGTAGATGATGCCCGAGTAGAAGTCCACGTTCGGGTACAGCTTGTGGCTGATGAAGTACTCGTCCTTGAGCGCGATGTCTTCGAGCTTCATCGCGATCTCGAGCTGGCGGCTGCGAATGCCGAGCCGCTCGAGCACCTCCTTGCAGGAGGTCTTGAGGATCGTCGCGCGCGGATCGTGGTTCTTGTAGACGCGGTGACCGAAGCCCATGAGCCGGCTGTTGTCCTTCTTGTCCTTCGCGCGGTCCACGAACTTCTGCGCGTCGCCGCCCTCGGCCTCGATGCGCTCGAGCATCTCGATCACCTGCTGGTTGGCGCCGCCGTGGAGCGGGCCCCACAGCGCGCCGATCCCGGCCGAGACGCTGGCGAACAGGTTCGCGTGCGAGCTGCCGACCATGCGCACCGTGCTGGTCGAGCAGTTCTGCTCGTGGTCCGCGTGGAGGATGAGGAGCAGGTCGAGCGCCCGCGCGAGCAGCGGGTCCACCTCGTACTGGTCGCACGGGGTGGCGAACATCATGTGGAGGAAGTTGCTGGCGTAGTCGTGGCGGTTGTTCGGGTAGATGAACGGCTGGCCGATCGAGTGCTTGTACGAGTAGGCGGCGATCGTCGGCATCTTGGCGATCAGCCGCACGACCGTCTCGTGCAGCCGCTTCGCGTCGTGGTCGGGCTCCTGGTAGAAGGTCGCCAGCGCCGCCACCGCCGCCGCGCACACCGGCATCGGATGCGCGTCCTTGGGCAGCGCGTCGAAGAAGCGCCGGAAGTTCTCGTGCAGCAGCGTGTGGCGCGTCACCTCGTGGCTGAACTCGGCGAGCTGTGCTCCGGTCGGCAGCTCGCCGTGGAGCAGCAGCCACGAGGTCTCGAGGAAGGTGCTCTTCTCCGCCAGCTCCTCGATCGGGTAGCCGCGATAGCGCAGGATCCCCTTCTCGCCGTCGATGAAGGTGATCGCGCTCTGGCACGAGCCCGTGTTCCCGTAACCGGGGTCGAGGGTGATGACGCCGGTGGTGGCGCGCAGCTTCTCGATGTCGACCGCGACCTCGTCCTCGCTGCCGCGGATCACGGGCAGGGTGAGGGACTTGCCCTCGACGGTGAGGGTCGCGGTGGTCTGGGACTTGGCGGTGGTCGGGGCCGTCATGCCGGGTCTCCGTGGGCGGTCGGTCGTCGGGCGGCGCGTGGGTTGTGGGCCCACGCTACGACGCGCGCGCCCCCGGCGGCAAGTGGACCCGGGCCGCACGGGGCGCGGCACGGGCGCGCCCCGCGCCGTCGCGGGCTGTGCGGGCGCCGCGGACGGGGTATGCTGCCGGCATCCGAACGGTCCGTGACCCGGCCCCGCACCGCGGGGCGCCACCGAAAGGAACCCGCCATGAGAAGGATCGCGCTTCGCATGATGCTCCTGACGACGCTGGCCATCGCGGCGACCGGCTGCGGCGGCGGCGCCGGGACCGACCAGACCGCCGGCGCCCCGGCGGCGACCCCCGCACCGGCCCCGGCCGAGACCGCGAAGGCGGCGCCGCTGCCCACCGAGTCGAAGTACGACGCGGGCCCGCGCGCGGGCGAATCCCCGGTGAACGCCGCGATGGCGGCGAACGGGGAGAAGCTGTTCAGCGCCAAGGGGTGCATGGTGTGCCACGGCTTCGGCAAGCGCGTCACCTGCCCGGACCTGGTCGGGGTCAGCATGCGGCGCACCGCGCGCTGGATGGAGGAGCAGATCCTCCACCCCGAGGAGATGGTGAAGACCGACCGCATCTCCGCCGAGCTGAAGGCCCAGTACGTGCTCCCGATGACGAACCAGGGACTCACGCCCGAGGAGGCCCGCGCGGTGATCGAGTTCCTGAAGCGCAAGGACAAGGAGGCCGGGGTCAAGAAGCCGGTCTCCTGACCGCCGGGTCGCGATGACGCAGCCGCCCGCGTTCGACGACGCCCTCGCGCGCGTCGCCTTCGACCTCTCGCCCTCCGGCATGCTGGCGGTGGACGCGCGCGGGCGGATCCTCGCCGCCAACCGCGAGGCCGAGCGGCTGTTCGGCTGGTCGCGCGAGGACCTGGTGGGCCGGCCGGTCGACGTGCTGGTCCCGGAGCGGCTGCGCGCCGCCCACCCGGGGCACCGCGCCGCGTTCATGTCCGCCCCGACCGCGCGCGCGATGGGCGCCGGGCGCGAGCTGTTCGCGGTGCGCCGGGACGGCACGGAGTTCCCGGTCGAGATCGGGCTCAACCCGGTCGAGTACCGCGGCGGGACCGTCGTCCTCGCCTCGATCGTGGACATCACGGCCCGCCGTGCGCTCGACGAGAGCCTGCGACGCTCCCAGAAGCTCGAGGCGATCGGCGTGCTCGCCGGCGGGATCGCGCACGACTTCAACAACATCCTGCTCGGGATCGTCGGGCACACCGAGCTGGTGCTGCGCGAGGCGGCGCCGGGCGGGCAGAGCCGCGAGGACCTGGAGCGCGTGCTCAAGGCGGCTGAGCGCGGGCGCGAGCTGGTCGCCCGCATCCTGCAGTTCAGTCGCGGCTCGGGGGTCACGCGCGTGCCGCTGCGGCTCGACCGCACGCTGGGCGAGGCGATCGAGCTGCTCCGCGCCTCGCTCCCGGCCACGATCGAGATCCGCGCCGCGCTCGATCCCGCGACGCCGCCGGTGTGGTCGGACGAGACCCAGATCCATCAGGTGCTCATGAACCTGGGCACCAACGCGGCCCACGCGATGCCGGACGGCGGGACGCTCTCGATCCGCCTCGAGCCGTTCACCGCCGACCGCGCGACGGCGCGCGCCCACCCGGGGATCGAGCCCGGACCCCACGCGCGTCTCACGGTCACGGACACCGGCGTCGGCATGAGCGCCGAGGTGCTCGACCACGCGCTGGAGCCGTTCTACACGACGAAGCCGGCGGGTGAGGGCACCGGGCTCGGCCTCTCGATCATCCACGGCATCGTCCGCGCCCACCGCGGGGCACTCGACCTCACGAGCGCCCCGGGCCGCGGCACCACGGTGACCCTCCTGCTCCCGGCCGGCGCCGCGCCGGCCGCGGCCGCGCCGGCCGCGGCGGCGGGCGCGCCGCCCGTGGGGGCGCTGCACGTGATTCTGGTCGAGGACGAGCCGGTGCTGGCGCTCA
>CAZKQE010000187.1:0-6135 GCA_964554725.1 uncultured bacterium | reverse complement strand
GACCTACGCCGTCACGATCATGTTCACCCGTTCGGTGGATGGCGGTGCGACCTGGAGCACGCCGGTCGCCCTGAGCCCCGCGACCTGCCACGGCTCTCAGGTGGCGGTGGGTCCGGACGGCGAGGTGTACGTGGTGTGGCAGGACTTCGCCACCGAGCAGGTCATGGTGCGTCGCTCGCTCGACCACGGCGTGAGCTTCGACCCGGCCGTCGCCGCGGGTCCGATCCTCGCGAACGTCAACACGGCCCCTCCCGAGGTCCGGTCCATCCCCGGACACATCAACACGCCGTGGCTCTACTCGCTGCGGGTGCCGCACTATCCCGCGCTGGCGGTGGACCGCAGCCCGGGGCCGGATCGCGGCACCCTCTACGTCGCCTGGCCCGAGATGGCGACCGGGACCCCCGCCCCCGCGCTCGGCAACGTCATCGAGGTGGAGCCCAACGAGTACTTCGCCAACGCCTCCCCGGCGGTGATCGGGCAGACCCTGTTCGGCTCCACCCCCTCCTCCGACGTCGGGGGCAACCACGACCGCTGGGCCTTCGAGGGCACGGCCGGTCAGACGGTGACCCTGGCGGGCCGGTTCTCGTACACGCCGAGGATCGAGTACCCGAGCCCGGGGATCGCGGTGGTCGCCTGCGACCAGGACACGATCGCGCCCTTCGAGGTGACCCGCACGCAGGGCTCGGACGGCTCGTTCGACGTGCCCCCCATGGTCTTCACCCTGCCCCGCAGCGGCCGCTACTACATCACGATCGCCACCGCGGGTCCCTACGACCAGTCCTACCGCCTGGAGCTGCGCGAGCTGCAGGTGGCGGCCGGCTCGGTGGCACGCGACCACCGCGACATCGTGCTGACCTCCTCCCGCGACCGGGGCCAGAACTGGTCGCCCAAGGTACGGCTGAGCGGCGGGGCGCCCCGGTTCGACGACATCCTGGTGGCGCTGGCGGTGGACGACGCCGGGCAGGTCCATGCCGCCTGGTACGGGCGCGAGGGCGACCCGCTGTGCGGCAAGCTCGCCGACACCTACTGGACGCTGTCGCGCAACGGCGGGGCGACGTTCCTGCCCCCGCAGCGGGTCAGCTCGGTGAGCAGCTCGTGGGCGCCCTTTTCGTCCGATGTCGGCGTCGCCGGCGACTATCTGGGTCTGGCGACGGCGGGCACCACCGCCCACGTGCTCTGGACGGACACCCGCAACCAGGCCACGACCCGGGCCGACATCTACGGGGTGCGGATCGTGGCGGACGCGGCGACCGCGGTCGTGGTGTCCCGGTTCACGGCCGAGCCGGCGGCGGCGGGGGTGCGGTTGCGGTGGACGATCGAGTCGGTCGCCGGGGTGGCCGGGTTCCGGCTCTGGCGGGCGCGCGGGGAGGAGGCCTGGGAGGAGCTCGCGACCTCGGCTCCGGCCCCGGGAGCGGGCCCCGAGTACGAGGCCCTCGACGCCACCGCACCGGCCGGGGAGCGCCTGCTCTACCGGCTCGAGGTGCGGATGCCGAACGGCACCTCGATCTGGGCGGGGCCGCAGGAGGTGACGCTCCCGCCGGGGAGCCCCGGGCGGCTCTCGCTGCGCCTTGCGCCCAACCCCGCGACCGGGCCGCTCACGGTGACGCTGTCGCTGCCCGCCTCGGGTCCGGTCTCGCTCGCCATCTTCGATGTGGCGGGCAAGGAGGTGGCGAGCCTGCACGAGGGCCCGGCCGCGGCCGGGGTGCTGGAGCGCACCTGGCGGGGCCGCTCGGCCGAGGGCCAGGACGCCGCCGCGGGGCTCTACTGGGTGCGCGCCCGCGCCGGCGCGGAGCAGGTCGTCCGCCGGTTCGCGCGGGTCCGCTGATCGGAGCACCGGCGCCGCATCCACCGGCCGGGGTATCGCGGGAAAGGAGGTCCGCAGGCGCACGAGCGACTCGAAGATCTCGCTCATCCCCTCCCCCTGAACGGTTCGGCCGGCCCGCTGCCGGCAGGAGGTTGCCATGCTCTCGAAGGAGCAGGTCCAGCGCGATCCCGGTCACAGTCCGTTCCGTCAAGGCGTCTTGCGGCTCGATCGTCTTGGTCTCATTCTTCTGGCGACCCTGTACGGGATCGCTCTCCTCTCGCCGGCGCCCCTCATGGCCAGCCAATCCGAGGGGCGCTGGAAGGGTCCCTACTCCCTGGAGAATCTCCCCTGGGCGAAGCCCCAGGCCACGCACCTCGCGCTGTTGCGGGGCCAGGCCGACACGAGCATCGTGCTCTACTGGCGCGACCCCACCGAGGCGTGGGTGGTGCCGATCCCCGACGGGACGTACGCCCCGGAGCCCGAGTACTTCGACACGCGGGCCAAGGTCCCGGTGCTCTTCAACACGGACATCTTCTGCGCCGGGCACAGTTCCATCGATGGCAAGCTGCTCGTCACCGGCGGAGTCCAGATCGGCACGCCCGGTCCGGAGACCGCGCTCATCTTCGACCCGAAGAAGTACTCCACACCGGCCACCGGGAGCCCGCCCCACGGCTGGGCGAAGACCGATGACATGCAACACGGTCGATATTATCCCTCGCAGGTTTCGCTCGGCGCAGCGGGGGCCATCACCTTCTCCGGCACGCACTACTACGAGATGATGACCCTCGGCGGAGAGAAGCCTTCGGGCCCGTCCTTCGCCCTTACTGACTCGATGGTCCCGCTCGCGCTCACCAAGGACACGTTCTGGAACGCCCGTCACCCCCACGTCGGATATCCCGCGCTGGCACAGGGGCCCGGCCCGCGGAAGGACCACACCGCCAGCTTCTCGAGAAGCATTCTTCGCCCGGAGAACGACGTGCGCGGGATCGTGGCGGTCTACGGCGGACGGACGGAGACCACCACGCTGAACGAGCTGTGGATGGCCTGGCGGACTGCCTTCGACTCCCACGAGAACTGGGACTGGGAGCAGGCGACCGAGAACGACGGCCCCGGAACCCCGCCGGCGCGAAGCCAGCATGGTACGGTCGTGAACGAGCTGTGGAACGACCCGTACGCTTCGGCGCCAGCCCGTGACACGCTGGCCGTCTTCCTCTTCGGGGGCTTGATGGGAACGAAGCGGCGAGCGACGAAGTATGGCTCTTCCGCTACTACGATGCGACCCAGGGGGGTGCTCAATTTCGCTTCAGCACAACGCGGCTCGCGACGATCGGCGAAGGCCCAGGGGCACGCTACGGTCACACCGTCGTGTTCGATCCCGGCCCGGAGAGTCCGAAGAAGCCTCGCATGCTGGTCTTCGGTGGGCGCATGGCGGACCACACCCTGGCCGACGACAAAGTCTACGCCCTCGATCTCTGGCCCGTCCTCAACACGGCCCCCGAACCGGACGTCGGTGAGTATCGGTGGACGATCGTCCACCCCGGCGGTGCGGGTTCACCGCCTCCGCGCTACCGCCACGCCGCCATCTTTCAGAACGTCAAGGAGCCACCGTACTTTGCTTCCTGGAAGTCCCGGATGATCATCACCGGCGGTCAGGGCGCGAGCACTCTCCTGCAAGATGTCTGGGCGCTCTGCCGCAACTACAACACCGCGACCGACTCGTATACCTGGGCTCAGTTGACCCTCGGGGGAACGCCACCCCCCGGCCGCTACCGGCACAGCGCCATCTTCGATGCGCAGTTCCAGCGTCTGATCGTCTATGGCGGCGACCGCAGCTTCGCCGGACCTGCAGACGTCACCGATGAACTCTGGGCGCTGCCCCTTCCGTACAGCACGACCTGCGCACCGGCCGGGTCCGAGACGTGGCAGGCTGTGAACGCCGCATCGGTGAGCGCGGGACCGCGCGCCGGCCACACCGCCGTCTACTACGACTTCAACGTGAACAGCCGCTTGATCGAGCGATACGACCCGAACGCTGCTCCGGGCTCCCGGTGGACCTCACTCTCCAGCGCGCCCCGGTTCGACCGTTGGACCTACCCGTTCCTGTTCCTGCTGCCGTCCGGAAACGTGTTCTACGCCGGCCGCAATACCCGCACCGTCCTCTCGGAGTCCACATCCCCCTACCACGAGAACACCAGCGGCACGGCGGTGCTCAACCTGAACGGGACGCCGAGTTGGAATCAGAACCGGCCGGGGCTCTTCCCGGGTACCTCGGCGATCATGTATCGCCCGGGCAAGATCATGAAGTGCGGACGCGATGGAGGTCGGGGACCAAACGAGTTTCAGGACCCAACTGCGTGGGTGGACCTTTCGGCGTCAGGGAGCGAGAACTCCTACACGTGGACGGACGACGAGAACAAACCTGCCGCGAAACGAATGCTCCGGCGTGCGGAGCAGAACTTGACGATGCTGCCGACCGGAGACGTCCTGGTGACGGGGGGTCGATTGGCACACGATGATGGCACCACCGCTGAGAAGGCCGCACAGATCTGGAATCCCGGACTCCAGGAGTGGAGCACACCACCACTCGCGCCCGACCCGAGCGCCCGCGGCTACCACGCCACGGCGATCCTGCTCCCCGATGGACGGATCATGAGCGCGGGCGGCAACTCAACCTATGCGATGGACCACGAGGCAACGGTCTTTGAGCCGCCCTATCTGTTCAACTCGGATGGGTCGTTGCGTAGTGCCTCCCAGCGGCCGCAGATCACCGGCCTCCCCGCGCAGATCTCCCCCGGGCTGCTCTTCACCGTCTGCGTCTCCTCAACCGAGAACATCGCGAGCGTCGCGCTGGTTCGCCCCGGAGCGACGACGCACTCGTTCAACCAGGATCAGCGCTACGTGCCCCTAACCTTCCAGAAGGCGCTCTCCGGCCCACCCCGGCTGTTCGTGACCGCGCCCGGCCACTTGAACCACGCACCCGCGGGGGACTATCTGCTGTTCGTGGTGGACTCCACCAACACCTCGCTGGCGGGACGCGTGCCCTCGATAGGCCGGTGGATCAGCATGAACGCAGCACCGGAGAACGACCTCTGCGACAACACCCCGGGCGGCACCCTCACCGATCTCACTCCCGACTTCACGACCTCGACCTCGGTCTACATGACCTGGACGGCCACTGCGGATGACGCGAACCTCGTCGCCTCCGGAGTCCTGAAGCAGTTCCTCATGCGGCGCGCCGCGAGTCCGATCGACACCGAAGCGGAATGGGACATCGCTCAAGTCGTCGGTGTGCTTCCGGTGCCGGGTCCGTTCGGCACGTTGCACGAGTTCTCCGTGGAGTTTCTGCAGCCCTGCACGACCTATCACTTCTCACTTCGCGCCGCAGACGATTGCCCCCAGCTCTCGGGATTCCCGGACGACGTGATCGTCGGGACGCTGTGCGGTGGGCCGGGTGGAGGTGGCGGCTTCTCGGCCCGGCAGGTGGAGGGGGGCGAGGGAACCGGCGCGCTGGCGACGGGGCCGCTCGGGTCCCGGGGCTCGCGGGGGCGGACGATCGGTCACCCGCTGGCCGGCGAGGACATGCTCGCGAGCAGTGCGACGCTTCAACCGGCCCTCGGCACCCTGGTCAGCGAGACGCAGCGCATGTCCGATGGCCGGTGGCGGATCACCCTGCGCCTCGCCACCCCGGAGGATGGGCTCGACCCTGCCGCCTCGGAGGTGACCGTCGAACGCGAAGGCGAGACGGGTGAGCGCGACACGCTGGGTCGCTTCACCCCGGCCACCGGCGAGAATCTCCTCGGGCTCTGCGCCCTCCGTGAGCGGGGCCGGGTCGCGATTCCCGGCTTCGTCAACCTGGACCGCGTGATGCCGCGTGTGCGCCAGCGCTCGCAGGAGTTCACCCTGTCCGAGGCCGATCACTCGCGACTCGGCCCGCTCGGCGACGAGTTCGTCGCCAACGGAGGCAGCGTCGCGTTGGTCGCGGATGATGTGCTCCACCTCACGTACGACCCGGCCGCCCCTGGGCCCGAGGGGCCAGCCTCGTGGTACGCCGTCGTGCGCCGCGAGGGCACGTCGCTGCCTATCCCATTCTCCCAACGACACGATCCGGGGGCGCGGGTGCCTGAGCAGTTCGCCCTCCACCAGAACGAGCCCAATCCGGCCGGGGCCCCGACCGTGATCCGCTTCGACCTGCCCAGGGAGAGTCCCGTCCGGCTCGAGGTCTTCGACCTATTGGGCCGGCGGGTGGCGACCGTGGCGGTGGGCGTTCATCCGCCGGGCCGCCACGCGGTGACGTGGGACCTGCGCGATGGGAACGGCACCCCGGTGCGGGC